>JANWZE010000108.1 GCA_025054955.1 Blastocatellia bacterium
GTTCTGCCGCCCGGCTTCCAGTTTCCCCTTGGCATCTCAAAGGCGGAGGTCTGGACACCGACGGCGCGAGACGCTGGCTTCTTCGCGCAACGGGGCGCCCTGATCTTGCACGCGCTCGCCCGACTCAAGCCGGGCATCAACCGGGAACAAGCGCAAGCGGAGATGAACGCCATCGCCCGGCAGCTTGAAGCAGAGCATCCCGATTACATGGCCGGTCGCGGAGTCAATCTGGTTCCATTGCATCAACAGGTGGTGGGTGAGGTGCGTCCCGCGCTGCTGATTTTGTGGGGAGCTGTTGGCCTGGTGCTGCTCGTCGCTTGCGCTAATGTGGCCAACCTGCTGTTGGTGCGCGGCGCTGCCCGCGAAAAAGAGGTCGCCGTTCGCCTGGCTCTAGGCGCCGGGCGGTGGCGGTTGGTTCGACAGTTGTTGACCGAGAGCGTGATCCTGGCAGTGATAGGGGGAGGGCTGGGGCTGCTGCTGGCACTGTGGACCACCGAGGCGCTTGTGGCAATCGCTCCACGAGACATCCCACGGATGGAGCACGTTGGTCTGGACCGGGGCGTGCTCGGTTTTGCGCTGGGGCTGTCGGTGCTGACCGGCCTGATCTTCGGGCTAGCGCCGGCGCTGTCCACCAGCCGGATTCCTCTGACTGAGTCGCTGAAAGAAGGCAGCCGGACATCAGGCGTCTCGGGGAGGCTTCGCCTGCGCCGCTTGCTCGCCGTGACCGAGACTGCTCTGGCGGTTGTGCTGCTGATCGGCGGTGGATTGCTCGTCCGAAGTTTTGTCAATCTCCTGCGGGTAGATCCAGGGTTCCGGCCTGAGAACGTACTCACGTTCCAGATGGCGGGTCCTTTTGAGCAGAGTGATGCCGACCAACGAGCCAACTTTTACAGCGACATCCTGGCGCGGCTCCAGGCCTTGCCCGGCGTCCAGTCTGTAGGCGGCGCGACCTCTATTCCGGTGAGCGGCGTGAACCACATGGAGATTGGTTTTGAAATCCTCGGCCGTCCGCTCCGACCAGGAGAAGACTCACAAAGCGCTGCCTACGACTCGGTCACACCAGACTACTTCCGTACGATGGGCATCCTGCTGCGCCAGGGACGGCTCTTCACCGAGCAAGATCAACGAGGCCGGCCCGGCGCCGTCATCATCAACGAGGCTATGGCGCGGCGCTACTGGCGGGAGGAAAACCCACTAGGGCAACGCATCCGCCTGGCCATCAGCTTCGGCGAGCCAGGAGAACCAGAATCGTATGAAATTGTCGGTGTTGTCGGCGATGTCCACGAGCGCGGCCTGGACACGGAAGCCAAGCCGCATCTATACGTGCCGTACCGTCAGCAGACCTGGCCCTTCTTCGCCTTTGCCCTGCGCACGAGCGGCGATCCTCGCCTGCTGATTGGCGCGATACGCGCCAGCGTGGCGGAACTGACCCGCAAGGAAGCCGTCTACGACTTCAAGACGATGGAAGAGCACCTAGCCGCATCAGTGGCGCGACGCCGCTTCGCCACGGTCCTGCTGGGCCTCTTCGCGGGCCTGGCGCTGGTGCTGGCAGCGATAGGAATTTACGGCGTTATTTCTCACTCGACCAGCCAGCGCACGCATGAGATTGCCATCCGAATGGCGCTGGGTGCACAGCGGTGGGACGTGTTAAAGCTGGTTCTCGGACAGGGAATGATCCTGGCTGTGATTGGAGTGGGAATAGGACTGGTTGCGGCTCTGATGCTAACCCGCCTGCTGTCGAGCTTGTTGTTTGGCGTGAGCCCGACTGATCCGCTGACATTTGTTGTGGTTGCTTTCTTGCTAACCAACGTGGCGTTGGTAGCTTGCTACGTTCCGGCGCGGCGGGCGACGCGAGTGGACCCGATGGTGGCGCTGCGGTATGAGTGAGCGTTACGAAGCCGAGCGATGCGGAGGAGGATGTTCATGATTAAGCAGCAGGAGACGACGAAGATGGATGACGCCTTCGCGATTCAACTCCAGCTCTCGGATGGTTGCGCGGCCTGTTGGCGTCAGTCCGATCAGGTAAAGTTGGTCAGGGCTCCAGGCAAAATGCTCGTGCCAGTTGTCCCGTCGTGGATGAAAGAGCGGAACTCGGCGGCCAGTGGCGGGATCGAGGGCCTGAGTCTTGTTATGTTTGGAACCATTGCATCCCTGACAGGCCAGGGCCAGATTATCCTCGGTGCTTTGACCACCCTGGCTCTCAGGGATGATATGTTCGATCGAGTGCAATTGCGTCGCGCAGAACTCCGGGCAGAGGCAGTATTCACAATAGCCCAACGCGCGTTGCCTGACCCATCGTCGCCGCTTGGCCGGAATCCGCTTCCTAGTCATGGGGCACAGGTCGGAGGCCGAGCTGCTTGATTAGCTTTCGCAGGGGGACAGCACGCAGATGCGCCAGTTCAGTCAACAGCTTCAGTCGCTCGGCATCGAGCTTTTCGACCTGATCGGTCAGTTTTTTCAGCTCTCGCAGCTCCTTCGCTTTGATAGTTCCAGCCCGGCGCTTGTCAATCAGTTCGTTGAGCCGTTCTTGCATGGCCGCAGGCAGCCCCCGATTGATCTGTATCAGGAGTTCAGCCTCTCGTTCCGAGAGGCTGGGCGTCTCCTGTCGTGCCTTGAGCGCGAAAAGCCTGGCGGCAAATCGCTCGAGTTCCTCGCGCGGAAGCTGCAACGCGGCCTGCAACAACTGGTCAGTTTCAATTTGGATGGTTGGCATAACGCTTGCTCCTTTTGTCGAGAGACACCAATGATAAACATGATTGACGGTATGGGCTAGTGAAATGAGGTGAACTATGCAAACACTCTGGCAAGACCTACGCTATGGCGCGCGAATGCTTTTGAAGAACCCTGGCTTCACGGCGGTGGCTGTCGTGACGCTCGCGCTCGGCATCGGCGCGAACACGGCGATTTTCAGTGTAGTCAATGCCGTTCTGCTGCGCCCGCTGCCCTATCCGCAGCCGGAACGGCTGATGGTGATTGGGCGGACGTACACCGGCAGCGACGTCTATCCGGCGAGCGAACCCAAATTCCTCTTCTGGCGTGACCACAATCAATCCTTTGAAGCAATGGCGGCCGTGCAGGGCATCGGTTCCGGCCTCAATCTGTCGGGTGAGGCTGAGCCGGAATACGTCACCGGGATCCAGGTCTCAGCCGATTTCTTTCGCGTGCTGGGCGTGAGTCCAGCTCTGGGTCGCGGCTTCACAAAGGAAGAAGATAGTCCTCAGGGTGAGCGCGTCGTGATTCTGAGCGATGGCTTGTGGCGGCGGCGCTTCGGCCAGGATGCTGGACTCATCGGCAAGACGGTGACGCTCAACAGCGAGAGTTATACTGTCGTCGGCGTTCTGCCGCCAGGCTTTCAATTCACTGCACCCTTCGATGTGCTCGTGCCGTTGCGGCTCAATCCGGCAAGCCGATCTGAGGCGCATAACTTCATGGTCATTGGGCGACTCAAGCCCGGTGTGACCGAGGTGCAGGCGCGGGCCGAAATGAAATTGGTCGGCGAAAAGTTTCGGGCGGCGTATCCACAGGCAATGGCGCCGAATGAGAGCGTCAACCTGATGGGCTGGCAGAACAATCTGGTGCAGGAGATTCGTCCGTTGCTGCTCATATTGCTCGGCGCCGTCAGCTTCGTGCTGTTGATTGCCTGCGCCAACGTGGCTCATCTGCAACTGGCCCGTGCCAGCGCACGCCAGAAAGAGATGGCGATCCGGCTGGCCGTGGGCGCCGGCGGGTGGCGCCTGGCGCGGCAATTGTTGACCGAAGGCGTACTGCTGGCGCTGGCCGGAGCAGCAGCGGGCCTGCTGCTAGCCGTGTGGGCAGTAGATGCGCTCACAGCGTTGATGCCTGACGGGATGCTCCCGCTGCTGGGCGAGATCAGTTTTGATGGGCGCGTGCTGGCTTTCACCTTGGCCGCTGCCGTCGCCACGGGTTTGATCTTCAGTCTGGCTCCTGCGCTTCACGCTGGGCGCGTGGATGTGAATCAATCGTTAAAAGAAGGTTCCACCTCGGGCCGCCTCAGTCCGGTGCGCGGTCGCTTGAGAAGCGTGTTGGTTATTGCCGAACTGGCGGTGTCGCTGGTGCTGCTCATTGGCGCGGCGCTGCTCGTTCGGACGTTCGCCAATTTGCGCGGCATCGAGCCGGGATTTGATCCGCGCCATGTATTGACTTTTCAGGTCTCGTTGAGCGGCCCGTCGTACGATACGACCGCCAAGGTCTCGGACTTTTATCGTCGCGTGTTGGAAAGATTCCGCAGTCTGCCCGGAGTCGAAGCCGTCGCTGTCGCGAGTACCTTACCGCTAGAGGCGCAGCTCAATCTGCCGTATTCCATTGGCGGAAGCGCAGAGGTGACAGGTGCCGTTCAGTATCGGATGATCTCGCCGGATTATTTCCGCGTGATGAAGACGGCGGTGCGACAGGGACGCGCTTTTGAGGAGGGCGATACGGCTGGCGCTGAGAGCGTGATCATCGTCAACGAAGCTTTCGCGCGGCAGCATTTCCCGAATACCACGCCGCTTGGTCAGCGAATGTGTGTTGGCTGTGGCTTTGGTGATCCGGCCATGCGAACCATCGTCGGAGTGGTCAGTGACACCAAGCAATTCAATTTAGGAGCGCCGTCGCCGCCGACGGTTTACGTGCCGGTGGCGCAAGTGCCGGACGCATTGATGTTGCTGCTCCGGCAGTTCACGGCCACGAACTTTGTCATCCGCACTGCTGGAGAACCACTCCAACTGAGCGGAGTGGTGAAGCAAGAGATGCTGAAGATCGATCCGGCGCTGCCACTCAGAAATGTGCGGACGATGGAACAGTTGCTCTCACACTCGCTCGCACTGGAGGAATTCAACATGTCGCTGCTCGGCCTCTTCGCCGGAATTGGACTGCTGCTGGTAGCCATCGGGACTTACGGCGTCGTTTCTTATTCGGTGAGCCAGCGCACGCATGAGATTGCCATCCGAATGGCGCTGGGTGCACAGCGGTGGGACGTGTTAAAGCTGGTTCTCGGACAGGGAATGATCCTGGCTGTGATTGGAGTGGGAATAGGACTGGTTGCGGCTCTGATGCTGACCCGCCTGCTGTCGAGCTTGTTGTTTGGCGTGACGCCGACCGATCCGATGACCTTCGCCAGCGTCTCGCTGCTGCTTGTGGCTGTGGCGCTGCTGGCGTGCTACATCCCGGCGCGGCGGGCGACGCGGGTGGACCCGATGGTCGCGCTCAGGTACGAGTAGGTTTCAGGTGTCAGGCTTAAGGTGAGAGGAGGTGGCTGTATGAGAAAGAAACCCCGCTCATTGTGTCCAATCAATTACAGTAAGTCCGGCAATCCGCCCGAAGTGGCGAATATTGCGCGAGACAATAGCCACCCCTTCGCTCATGGCAATCCCAGCAATCAGCACATCTACCTCGCCAATCAGTTGGCCTCGGTGTTTCAAATCAGCCCAGATGTCGGCAGCACGGACAACAGCGGCATGTGTGAGAGGCAGCAGCTCATGCTGCTGGCAAAACACCTCAAAGTCGGTCAGTTGTTTAGTCGCCTGAGCTGTGCGCAGTCCGCGCGCCACCTCATAGTAGGTCAGTTCCGTGAACGTCAGATGCCCATACTGAGTCAGGTAGCGCGACACATTCAACCACACAGCAGGATGTTTGTGACGCCAGATCAGGCTGACCGTATCCGTGTCAAGGAGAGCACGCATTCAATCCTCAGGCCGGTTGAAGAAATTGATCTGATCGAGTCGGGCCTCTTCCAATATTCGCGATTGCTCCTCAGTTAACCCTTCAAAGCACTGCCGGAGCTGACGGAGCGTCGCCAAAGCCTTTTCGATGGATTGAGGCAAGGCACCTTCGGACAGAAGCTGCTGCCGGACCTGCTCCTCAAGATCCGAAGTCGAAGGCTCAACGGCGATATGTACTCGTATGCCATCCGGCAGATCAACCGGGTCGAGCGGCTTCAATACCCCGTTTTCGTAAATTGCTTCAATCGTTCGCGACATGACGTAGAGAGATGCAGTATACCTCGCAACCAGAATCGCTACAACCGTTCCTCGCCCACGAAGAAGCATCGGGTTACAGAGAATCGGTAATGTCCACGAGCGCGGCCTGGACACGGAAGCCAAGCCGCATCTATACGTGCCGTACCGTCAGCAGACCTGGCCCTTCTTCGCCTTTGCCCTGCGCACGAGCGGCGATCCTCGCCTGCTGATTGGCGCGATACGCGCCAGTGTGGCGGAACTGACCCGCAAGGAAGCCGTCTACGACTTCAAGACGATGGAAGAGCACCTGGCCGCTTCGGTGGCGCAACGCCGCTTCGCCACGATTCTCATGGGTGTCTTCGCAGGCGCGGCCCTGGCGCTGGCAGCAGTGGGAATTTATGGCGTCGTTTCCTATTCGGTCAGCCAGCGGACGCACGAGATCGGCATTCGCATGGCATTGGGTGCTCAGCGGAGCGACATCCTCAAGCTGGTGCTGGGGCAAGGAATGGTGTTAACACTTGTGGGTGTCGGGCTGGGCTTAGCTGCGTCGCTCGGCTTGACGCGTCTGCTTCGGAACTTGCTCTTTGGCGTGACAGCGACCGACCCGGTGACCTTCGCCAGCGTGTCACTGCTGCTCGTGGGCGTGTCGCTGCTGGCCAGTTCCATCCCCGCATGGTGGGCAACGCGGGTGGATCCAAAGGTGGCGCTGCGGTACGAGTAGCCGCGCTGAATAAAATGGTGGAAAATCCACCATTGAATGGTTGATTCTCAACCGTCCATGGGCTAATTTATCGGCATGTTCAAACGGCACATTCAGGCTCGGTTGCTCAAGGCACTGGCCGATACGCCGGTGGTTTTGCTCATCGGTGCACGCCAGACCGGCAAGAGCACGCTGGTTCGCCATCTCGCCGACAGCGTCTATCCGGCGCGCTATCTCACCCTCGATGATGCCACGACGCTGGCGGCAGCCCGGCATGATCCGACCGGTTTTCTGGCGGGGCTGGAGGGCCCGGTCATCATTGATGAAGTTCAACGCGCGCCGGAATTATTTCTCGCCATCAAGTCGTCGGTGGATCGCCAACGGCAGCCGGGGCGGTTCCTGCTGACCGGATCAGCCAACGTGATGCTCTTGCCGCGCCTGGCCGACGCGCTAGCCGGAAGGATGGAAATCCTCACATTGTGGCCACTGTCGCAGGGAGAGATTGAGGGCGCTCAAGAAGACTTCATTGATCGCCTCTTTGACAAGGAGATGAGATGGCCCACCACGGCGGCGCTCAACCGCACCGAGTTGATTGAACGGGTGCTCCGGGGCGGCTACCCGGAAGTCCTTCAGCGGAAGACAGAGGACCGGCGACGCGCCTGGTTTGGCGCCTACCTGACGACGATCTTGCAGCGCGACGTGCGCGAGATCGCCAATATCGAAGGGCTGACCGATCTGCCACGCCTGTTGGCGCTCTTGGCCACGCGTGCGAGTTCGCTTCTGAATCTGGCGGACCTCTCGCGCAGTATTGTGATCCCCCAGACGACGCTCAAACGCTATATGACTTTGCTGGAAGCGACTTTTCTTGTCCAGCCGCTACCGGCTTGGTCGGCGCATCTGGGCAAACGACTGGTCAAGGCGCCGAAGCTTGTGCTCAACGACACGGGATTGCTGGCATATCTCTTGGGAGTGAATGAGCAGCGGGTGACAGAGGACAGGATGCTGCTCGGTGGATTGTTGGAGAATTTCGTCGTGATGGAATTGCGCAAACAAGCGAGCTGGAATGCAATCGAGCCACGCCTTTTCCACTTTCGCACGCCGACCGGGTACGAGGTTGACCTCGTCCTGGAGAATGCGGCGGGCAAGCTGGTCGGCGTGGAAGTCAAATCGAGCGCCGGTGTCACGGCGGACGATTTCAAGGGATTGCGTGCGCTCGGTGAGCTAGCGGGTCGGCGGTTTCTGCGCGGCGTAGTTCTCTACACCGGATCAGAGTCTGTGCCCTTCGGCCCGAACCTGATGGCGCTACCGATACCGCACCTGTGGCAGCGCGCACCCGCCTCCAAGAGGAAACACAAGTGATCAAGCCAAGAGCGGATGGCCGACTGAGAGCTATGGGCCATTTTCTTAGATTCGGACTCTGCCCTTGAAAGGGGGCAGGGTAGAAGCATTGTGGCACGACCCTCGCTGTGGTTTTCGGCTGCTCGTGAAGAATCCCGGCTTCACCGTGGTGGCGGTGTTGACGCTCGGCTTGGGTATCGGAGCCAACACGGCCATTTTCAGCGTCGTCAGCGCGTTGCTCGTGCGCCCGCAGCCGCAACGGTTGATGGTGATCGGGCGGACGTACACCGGCAGCGAAGTCTACCCGGCGAGCGAACCGAAGTTCCTCTTCTGGCGCGATCACAATCACTTGAAGCGATGGCGGCCGTGCAGGCCATCGGTTCCGACCTCAATCTCTCAGGAACCGCCCATGAGCCATAGCTCGCCACGAAGGATGAAAACCAGGGAGCGCCCGCATCTTGCTGGCTCCAGCATGCTGGAGCGTGCGCTCCCAGGGATTTTCGAAGGATCGCCCATGTGCAACAGCACGCCACCAACAGTGAAAATTCTATTTTCACAGGAATCGCCCATGAACTTACGTTCACCACGAAGGATGAAAATGGTTATGTGCAGAGGAGTCGGGCGGCCACGGCGAGCCGCCCGTACAGGGTGGCTGTGGGCCCGCGTTTTTGCCCGGAAAGCGGGCAGGCCTGTATGGGGGCCTCGCTGTGGGCCCCCGCGTAGAATGCGTGTGAGTGGGTAGGACCGAATTCTTCAACCCGCAATTGGTATTACTCTGTGTCCATAGTGGTGTTTCCGAGGAAACGCTCAAATGTTATTTTCAAGCGAATCGCCCATGAGCTCTGCGCTCGCCACGAACGATGATAAAGACAATTCTTCCGTGAGGTTCGTGTGTTTCGTGGGCGATTTTCGGAGGAGTGGGATGATTACAGTTGGCCAGATTGCAGCCACTCATCGAAAGCGAGCAGGGCCTGGAGTTCGCCTTCTTCGCGGAGGCGAGCGAGAAACTCGGTCAACACCTGGCTCGTCAAAAGCGCCAAGGCCTGACTCTGCGCCGAAACCTCATAGCCCTCCCCGCGGAGCAGGTAGATCGTCAGCTCCTTCCCATCGTAGCGCCAAACTTCCGGCACACCCAATGCCGCATAGATCGGCAGCTTGAACGTGGAATCGTGATGCACATCAATTTCCACAGCAATGTCCGGCGGCGGATCCACCTCGAAGTCCAGCTCCAGCCGAGTGCCCAGTCGGTCAGCCGTCTGCACATAGAAGCAGGCATCTGGCTCCAGTCCTTTGTGTCCCTTCGCCGTCTTCATCGTCGCCGAACCGAAGAAGCGGATATTGATGCGGCGACGGAGGCTAATGACATTAACCAAGCGTTCAATAAACCGCGCGTAATTTTCATGTTCCGTCGAGAGGGTCATAACGGTCAACATTCCATCATCGTAACTAATGCGCAGCCCGCTGGCTTCGCTGACTTGCTCAAGCAGTTCTTCGTACTCTTGCCAACTGACATCATGAAAAGTCACCACCGTGTCGGCAGGCAATCGGCTGACGATGTCATAATAGCTCGCGGTCTGTGTTGCCATAACTGAGAACTCTCTGAAATTGCTCTGACGCAGCGTCATTATATCCTGCGTCAATCCAACCAGCAACGACGCTCCTCTCAAACGAGGCGCCTCACACTTTCTGAATGAGAATGGAAGCGACGTGCATTGAAGATGCGCCGGAGCACGATCAGCGATAACTGGGCTCAGAAATGGAATGATGGAAAACTTGTGGCAAGACGTGCTGTACAGCATGAGGATATTGCCCTGAGGTCCAGACTCGCAGCGGTGAAGCAGGCCATGTTGAAGACAGATGGGCGCTGCCACACGAAACACGTGTAGCCCACAGAAGACGTGCTCTCATGCTTGGTCGCGCCGCAGCGATTCAATCTGTCGCTGCTCAGTCGCTTCATGTCGCTGCTCAGTCGCTTCGCCAAGGTTGGACTGTTGTTGGCAGCCATCGGGAGTTACGGCCTGACCGCTTCGACCGCCATGCACCACACATTGGAAATCGCCGCAGAGAGGGGTGCACGAGCAGGCGCGCGCTGCTTCAACTCAAATCGGACCAACCCGAGCGGACGTGCAATGACGGATAATGCACCAGTCATGCACCGCCCCTACTTAACAACAGCAAAGGTCGCGTAGCACTTCGCAAGTGCTGGACATAAAGTCGCACTTGCATGGAGTGGAAGGTGGCTTGAGCTTCGCGCTCAACCCGTGCTAAGCTACTGGCCGTGCCAAGAAACGACTTAGAACTTGCTTTAGAAAAAACGTTGCAGCAAGCGCTGACGCTGCGCCGGACGCTGCGCGCTAGGATTGCCGAAGCAGAAAATGAACTTCGCGCCTTGCGTCGTCGCGCGGTGGAAGTAGACAGAATCATTGAGCATACTCAAGCCGCGCTGCGTTCCCCAACCGACCAGGCTGAGTCCCATGCCGCTGAGCCAACGGAATCAACATCGGTCTCAACGGCGCAACAACCTTACGAACAAGTTCTCATGCCGCGCCGGCACTACGAAAAGCCTCCGCTTCAAACGAATATCGAGCCGACGAGCTTTCGCTTCCGCGACCTGACGATCACTCAGGCAGCCACCATCGTGTTGCGTGAAGCCGGCGGGCCGCTCCACGTCAATGCAATCTTCAATAAGCTGCTTGAGAATGGTTTTGAATTCCGCGGCGATCATCCGACCATCTCACTGGCAGTGAGCCTCAACCGCTGCAAGCGATTCCGCAAAGTGGCTCCTTCCACCTTTGATCTTGTCATCCGTGACGTGCCCGTCCAACGAGCGACCGGCGCCTAAGTCACGTGACAAAAGTTCGTGGCGTTTTTAGAGTGCTGCGACGTGTCGCAGCTTTGGCCGGAAAGCGGTGACACGTCACCGCACGCCAAAACGTCCCGTCCCCCAAAATCTCCCAGAACTATTGTTCACCTACTTAGCTCAAACGCGCGCGCTCGGCAGGACCTGATATTGATGAACGTTATCACGGGCCGCCTGTGCAGCTCAGTAGAAACGAGCGTAGCATGAACAATATCAAGGGCAGTTCTGCCCTGCTTTCCATTCCGCCTCATTAAACACGGCTTTCCTACACACTATTGGTATCAGATTAAAAAGCGACTACGGGTAACTGAGTAGGACGTTTTCAAAAGCGATTGGTAGACCAACAAACGTAGCTTCATTGGACGCCTCATACTGGAAGCATCCCTGAGGCAAGTGGGCGAGCTGACCTGGGCGCCTGAAAAATTTCCAAAAAATTTTCCGGGGGTGAAGGATTTTTTTAACGAATTTCCGTCATTCATATCATGAGCACAACAACCAAAACATAAACCGGTAGACCTACTACAGACCCTCCGGCCTACCTGGCACGGGCCCTGGGACCCCGCTCAACGGCCTCAGCCCAGGAATCTCGCCGACAATCTCCAAAAAAGCCCGTGCCATGTAGGCTTTCCCCTGCTGCGCCAGCGCGGCCCAGGTGAAGCATCCAGACGCCACGACCGGCGGGGGCGGTGAATCCCTAGAGCGGTTTGCGAATAAGTTTATCCCAGGAGCGCACGCATGCATTAGCCCACAAGATGCGAGGCCTCCAGGCTAAGGGTAATCGGAAATTGCTCTAAGCGAGAGACTTTACATCAGTCGGAATGTAATGGCAGGCCCATAGACGGAAAATGACCTAGCGCAAGTTGGCAACTTGCGCCACATCTATTCTCTCAATGGAGATAGCGGCCGGCGGCGTGACTCAGCCTGTCTGTGATCTTTCGGTCAGCCATGCCCCGTCAATCCTCATCACCTCGAGCAGGCGCCACGGCCACTTGCTGTTCAATGAACTGGGCGAACTTCTTTCGCGAAGCATAGCAGGATGCCGGTCGGCTTGACGCGCTCTCTGCGCCAGCCATAGAATTGCCGCCCGTCAGGTGATTCGATACAACGCACGGTCAGCCGGTGACAATCAGCACGCCCACAACATCTCGACTTTTGATTCTGGCTGCTGCTGTCTTATTTTCCACAGGCGGCGCAGCCGTGAAGGCAACAACATTGTCGAACTGGCAAGTGGCCGGGTTCCGCTCAGCGATTGCCGCGCTGATGCTCTTTGCGCTGATGCCGACAGCGCGTGGACGATGGACATGGCCAATGTTGTTTCTCGGTTCAGCCTACGCGGCGACGCTCATTCTCTTTGTCTCGGCCACCAAACTGACCACGGCAGCCAATACGATCTTTCTTCAGTCCACGTCTCCGCTGTATGTGCTGTTGCTTTCGCCCTGGCTCCTGAAAGAACCGATACATCGGCGTGATCTGGCGCTCATGCTCATCATGGGGGTGGGGCTGGGACTGTGTTTCATCGGTATTGAACCGCCAGTGGTGACGGCGCCCGATCCGGCGCGGGGTAATGTGTTGGCGGTTGGCAGTGGCATCTGTTGGGCTATAACGCTGACGGGTCTGCGATGGCTCACGCGACGCAACAGCCAGAACGCAGGCATCGCAGCCACAGCCGTCGTCGTCGGCAACGTGATCGCGTTTGTCGTTTGTCTTCCTTTTGCATTACCCGTTTCTTCCAGCACCACTAGCGACTGGCTGATCGTTGCTTATCTTGGCATTTTCCAAATCGGCTTGGCGTATGTCTTTTTGACAAGCGCCATTCGTCATCTGCCGGCCTTGGAAGTCTCTTTGCTGTTGTTGATCGAGCCGGTGCTCAATCCCCTGGCAACATGGATCGTGCATCGAGAGGTGCCGAGCGGCTGGTCACTGATCGGAGGCGGGATCATTCTGCTGGGCACAATACTGAACACGCTGGCCAAGGCTACAGCGCAGAGTACAATGACGAAGGAGAAAGAGGCAATATGAAACAACCGCTACCGATAATTCGACGCATCAGCTTACCGGTCTTACTTGCGCTTTGTGTATGCAGTGGATTCGCTTTCAATCATCAAGGGCGCGATCCACAAGGGCGCGATCCACAGACGGTCAGTCGCCACGTCCGCGCTTATCGGCTTGCTCATGAACGCGCCATTGTTGACGAATTTATTCAGTTGCTGTCAATCCCCAACATCGCAACAGACCGGGTGAACATCGCCAGAAATGCCGAGGTGCTCGTTGCGATGTTGCAACGGCGAGGCGTCCGAACGCGGCTGCTTCAGGTTGACGGGTCTCCGCCTGTCGTTTATGGAGAGTTGCCGGCGCCCGGCGCCCAGCGGACCGTGGCCGTCTACGCACATTATGACGGGCAACCGGTTGATCCCAGCGAGTGGGCGGGGGATCCGTGGAAACCGATATTGCGAGACAAGCCGCTGGATCAGGGCGGAAAGGAAATTGCTTGGCCGGTCAGCTCAACGTCGCTGGATGGCCAGTGGCGTCTGTACGGGCGCTCAACCAGCGACGATAAAGCGCCGATCATCGCCTGGCTGGTCGCCCTGGACGCGTTGCGTGCCGCAGCGATTGCGCCCTCCATCAACCTCAAGTTCTTCTTTGAAGGCGAAGAGGAAGTGGGTTCACCGCATCTGCGGGCCATCATGGAGAAATATGCTGATTTGTTAAGAGCTGATGTTTGGCTCCTTTGCGACGGTCCGGTGCACCAAACGCGGCGCCTACAACTCTTTTTCGGCGCGCGTGGTATAACCGGCGTGGAGCTGACGGTCTACGGCCCGACGCGGCCGCTGCACAGCGGACACTATGGAAACTGGGCGCCAAACCCAGGCATGGTGTTAGCGCATCTGCTGGCCAGCATGCGCGATATGGAAGGCCGTATTCAGATTGCCGGCTTCTATGACGATGTCCGACCAACCACACCATCTGAACAACGCGCGCTGGCCGAAGCGCCCGACATAGACGATGCCCTCCGACGCGAACTGGGCTTGGCTCGCACAGAAAATCACGGCGCGCGACTAGTGGATCAAATCATGTTACCGGCGTTGAACCTGCGTGGCATTCGCTTCGGACAGGTCGGCGACAAAGCCACTAACGCGATCCAGACCGAAGCTCACGCTTCGATTGATTTCCGGTTGGTGCCTAACCAGACACCGGAAAAAGTTCGCGCACGAGTCGAGGCGCACATCAGGCAGCAGGGATTCTTTATTGTTGGCGATACACCAGACGCGGCAACCCGACAAAAACACGCCAAGCTCATCAGAGTGCGGTGGTCAGACGGATACCCACCCGCGCGCACACCGATGGATGCGCCGGCAGCGCGGGCTGTCATCCAAACGATCGAGGAAGCGACCACCTCAACGATCATCAAGTTGCCGACGCTTGGCGGCAGCGTGCCGATGTATTTGTTCGCCGACCTGCTGAACACGCCGGTCATCGGACTGCCCATTGCCAACCACGACAACAATCAACATGCAGCCAATGAAAACATCCGCTTGCAAAACCTGTGGGACGGCATTGAGGTTTTTGCTCATTTACTTGCTCGACTGGGCGTTCACTGGCAATGAGCATGACGAGGCGCTACACAACAACTTTCTGTTCCGCGTCTTGAATGTTCATAATCAGTCCATTAGCATTGAGCGTGCAATGATCCGACTGAAAAATATCCAGGTGACGCTTCCGACGCGTGATGTCGCGGCTGCCGCAGCGTTTTACATTGACGTTCTCGGTTTTCGCCGCGAGAGCCAAACCGCTCGGCAAGCGATTTTGGCCAGAGGCGATTTTCGACTGGGGCTGGTCGTGGCCGAGCCGGGCGCGACACATCATCCTCAATCAGCGCAATTACGACTCACATTGGCTGACCGAGATCAGCTCAAAGAGCTGCTGGATCAGGTCAGACGCTTGAACTTGACGGTACTGGAGGAGATCCACGAGCATGCTGATGGTTCACTGATATTTTCGTTCGTTGCCCCTGACGAACACATCATTGAAATCATGACCCAGCCAATGCCCTCCTCTGGCCAAGTCGTGGCAGAAAGCACGCCTGCACAGCCGTCGGCGCAAGCGTCGGCTTCACCACCAGCAACTCGGCCGAGTTCATCCGCAGCTCGCCCGTCACGCGCCGAACGCTACGCGCTCGAATCGCAAGCCCTGCTGGCCAAGATCAAAGAAGAAGTGGCCAGCTTGAGCACTTCATTTTCTCCAGCCGATCTTGCGGCGACACTCGATGAGATGAAGCAGAAAGTTCTCCAGCGCATGAGCGAGATCACCGAAAAGGTGACGATTGCGGTTGAAGACCACGACGAGCAGGAAGAGAAAAAGAAAGAGGCTCAACACATCTTAGAGCGTTACAAACAGGCGATGAATCAGGCGGCTCCGCCAACGGCGGAGCCGCCAGCGGAAGCAGACGCTTCCAAGCCGGTGCGAAAGACGCTCGGCCCAGCCCCCGATGAAAAGCAACCAAACGAGTGAAGCGGTGGCCTGCCCGTGGCACGCTGAGATTGAACGCCGTTTATGCTCGCTGCGCCTCCATCGGCAAGACCTTGACGACGACAATCGTAGTATCGTCGCGAAGCTGGCTGTCACCGGTGAATTGTTTCATGTCAGCATAGAGCGTCTGGCACAAAGCGGACGCGCTCAGATGGGCGTTAGCGCGAGCGACTTGCTCGATCCGTCCGCGGTCGAACATCTGATGGGCAGCGTTTTCGGCCTCGACCAGACCATCGGTGTACATCAGCAGCACATCACCCGGAAGCAAATCAATGGTTCGCTCATTGTAGGTCTGATCCTCAATCAGCCCGAGTACCATGCCGCCGCTTCTCAAGTATCGCACACTGCCATCGGCGCGTAGCACCACAGGCGGATGATGACCAGCGTTGCTAAAGGTGAACCGGCGATTGGCCACGTCCAGCACACCATAAACGGCGGTAACAAATTGGTAGCCAGCCAGGCTTTCACAAAGCAGCTTGTTCACTTTGGCAAAGATCGTCCGAATCGAATAATTGTTTCTGATCTCAGCTCGGAGAAAGGCGCGGAACGCAGACATGATCAGCGACGCTGGAATGCCTTTGCCGGCGACATCAGCAATGACAATGCCCAGATGGCCCGGCACGATGGGAATGAAATCGTAATAATCACCGCCGATGTCTTCTGAGGGCACATTGAGGCCGGCAATATCAAATCCATCCACGTGGGGCGCCGCCGCAGGCAGCAAACTGAGTTGTACTTCGCGGGCGATGCGGAGCTGTTCTTCCAGGCGCTTCTTTTCGAGCCGTTCACGATGCAGCAGCGCCTTCTCAAGCGAGATGGCCGCTTGCGTCGCCAGCACAGTGAGCCACTGTAAATCTTCGTCGGTGAAGTGGCCGGGCCGATCACTTTCCAGATTGAACGCGCCGATAATTTTCCCATTGCTGATGATGGGCACGGTTAACTGGCTCTGCGTTGTGGGGCGACTCCTCATGTAGTAAGGATTTTGCTCAACCACAGGGGCCAGCACGCTTTCACCGGTTGTGATGACGCGCCCGACAATGCCACGCATGTGAGCCAGCGGCACCTCAACGCACTCCGATTCATGGTAACCACGACTGACAACATGCTCGACGGTCTGCGTATTGGGGTCGAGTAAATAGATTTCGGCAGCGTCATAGGGAATCAAAATCCGAGCCGATTCCAGAATGAAGTCCAATACTTCTTCCAGCTCCAATGATGAGTTGATGCGGCGATTGATCTCCAGCATCGTCCGCAATCGCGATTCATTCTTCAACTGCTCTTCGACAACAGCCACAGCTTCTCCTCCTCGCAACCTGGAACGCCGATGGCGCAGGCCCGGCGGATCAACGCAGAATAACTATCGGTGGATGCTCGTTCACGGAGCATCATCCACGTCCCATGCTTGTTCATCTCCTGCGGTATGTGACCACACAGAGGCGTCTCCGTCAACCACAGGCCACAACACCGGCGAACGAGTTTACGTTGAGCTTTGGTGACGCACATAACTCACGGACGAGTTGCGATCATAAGGGCACATTATACGGTTGTTTCAGGAAACAGCAACCGAGCAGAGCCACAGGTAACCTGATTCGTCTTAGAGCGGTTTGCAAGTGAGCTTATCCCGGAAGCGCACGCGCGTTTATTAGCCGGCAAGATGGGGTGCCCACAGGCCAAAGGCAATGGAAAATTGCTCTAGCCCACAAACTTGTAACCGATGCGGTGGACGGTAATGATGTAACGGGGATCGCTTGGCGTGTCTTCGATTTTTTTTCTGAGTTTGGCGATGTGCATGTCAACGGTGCGGGTGAACGGGAAATTCTGGTAACCCCAGACGGCATCGAGCAACTGATCGCGCGTGACTACTTCGCCACGATGCTCGATGAAGTAGCGCATGATGTCAAACTCACGTGGCGACAGCTCGAGCGCCTCCTCACCTTTGGTTGCTCGAACTCGTTTGAAGTCCAACGTGATATTGCCGAAACGATAGATTTCGATCTTTTCCGCAGGCTTGGAGGCGCGTCGCAGAACGGCTTCGACGCGGGCCATCAGCTCGACGAAGCTGAATGGTTTGGTGACGTAATCATCGGCGCCGAGCCTGAGGCCGCGCACCTTGTCCATCTCCTGCCCGCGCGCCGTCAGCATGATGATGGGCATGCCATAGCCTTGGCTGCGAAGCCGTTGACACACATCCAACCCGCTCAGTTGGGGCAGCATGATGTCCAGGATAATCAAGTCGGGTTGCTGTTCGGCGGCCAGTTGCAATCCCAGGACGCCATCCGAGGCTTCCAGCACATCGTACCCTTCGAATCGAAAACCATCGCGCAGCGCGACAGCCATCGTAGGGTCATCTTCGATGATCAACACTCGTTTCATGATCGTGCTCTGCCATAATCGGAGGACGGTCACGGCTGGCGGCTTGCCGGTTGAAGCGGCAGATGGATGGTGAATGTGCTCCCTTTGCCCAATTCACTTTCGACGGTGACCCGCCCGCGATGAGCTTCCACGATATGCTTGACGATGGATAAGCCGAGCCCGCTTCCTTTGACGTCGTGCACCAGGCCGGTGCTGACGCGGTGGAATCGCTCGAAGATTTTCGTTTGTTCTTCGCGTGGAATGCCCAGCCCGTGATCGGTGACCGACACGGTGGCTTCTGCCTTGATGTGACCCACACGGACATGAATCTGTCTGGCCGAGCCGGAATACTTGACAGCATTATCCAAGAGGTTCATCAGCGCCTGCGCAATCGCCTGAGGGTCAATCAGCGCCGGCGGCAATGGCTCATGCGGTCGCTGAAAATCAATCGAGAACCCGCGTTGCTTGAGTTGGACTTCGACCGTCTTGAGGGTTTCGCTGACCAGCTCAGTCAAGTCGGTCAGCTCGAAGTGGTAGGTCTTCTGCCCAGACTCGATCTTGGAAAAATCCAGAATGTTGTTGATCAACTGGGTCAACCGCTGACTTTCTGTCTCGATGTATTGACCGTATTCAGCCACCTTATCGGGCTGCGTGACGCGCCCCATCTTGAGCAGTTCGCCAAACACACGAATCGAGGCCAGCGGCGTGCGCAGTTCGTGTGAGACGTTTGAGACGAAGTCGGTCTTCATCTGCGACAATTTCATCTCACGCGAGGCGGTGCGCAACGCTAAGACAATGCCACCAATGAGCATGATCGTCATCAACACTGAAAGCGAGAGATTGATCATCATGTAGCGCCGCGCCCATTGTTCCGGCGTCTCGTCGCGGCTCTGGATGCCCAAGCGCCATTTCTCAAACACAAACGGCAAGGAGAGCCATACCACCTCACCTCTGCCTTCGCTCGGTTGACTTGTATAGACCTTTCGGCCTGAGCTATCGTAGGCCATGACGATCAGGTTCTCTCCCTCGTTGTTGGAGAAACTGCGCGCTAATGTCTCTTGAATCACGCGAGGCAGAACTTTGTCCTGGAAATGGGCTACGTCTACAATCATCCCGGCGACGCCGATCACGCGCGACGCTTCGTCAACAATTGGATTGAGGATAATCGGGTTCTGCGGATCGTGATCGCTGAAGCTGAGCGTTGTCGTCTCAACACCGGCGTTCTGTAACCGCACCAGTCTCCACGGCGTGCAGGCGAGGGTGACGGCCCG
This sequence comes from Blastocatellia bacterium, assembly GCA_025054955.1. NCBI lineage: Bacteria > Pseudomonadati > Acidobacteriota > Blastocatellia > Blastocatellia bacterium. The sequence continues at coordinate 19,006 of JANWZE010000108.1, forward strand.
CGCTTGTGGGCAATCGGATCGCAGTTTCATGCCACGATCGGTCGCATCGTAGAAAAACGTGCGCGATTCTCCATTGGGCGCAAACAGCATGACGAATAATTCACGCGCGCCACAACTGAGCTTCTTTTTGAAATGATAGCTCACCCTGTGAATCCGTTCTTCCGAGCACGTCTCCGGTGGGATGTTGAGGACCCGTTCGGCATCCATTCGGTAGATCGTCTCGATCTCTTTGACGACCGCCTGCAGATAGTTGGTCAACATCGCCCGGCGGGCCAGCGGCGAAGTCCTCTCCAACTCTTTCAGCGACTGATACTGCACGCCAAGCAGGACCAGCAGTGGGATGACAACGGCCAGAAAACCGACCCAGAGCAGATGTCGTCGCAGAAATGTTCTGAGCGTTGCCATGCCCGGTCATTATACATAGATTCAGCGTCAGCGGTCAGTTGATGCGCGTCGCATTGGAAGAGCGGACAATCACTTTTTACGGGTTTTTACAGCGACGGCTCGAGCTTTGCAGAAAGCTATCGTTGAGCGATACGTGCAAGCTGATTCACGGGCGCTTGAGCGGATCGCTTCTGCTGCATGATGACCAACGGAAAAGAAATCACCAACGAGTGCATCATTGCCGCTTGGCAGCCGCCTCGTGCTCAAAACAGCGGGTCTCGCTTGCGTGCTGAATCCTGACGCTCATTCTGCCCGCCACCGACGGGCATTTGATCCTGAACATCCATCTGAAAACCACTGTAATGCGCTTGTCAACGTGTTGACGCGCATCGCACGGAACAAATTACAACCGAGCAGTTGATGCCGAGGTTTTTATAGCATAATATCACGCGGGCAGAAGATGGGCTTGAAGTCGTGGTTCTGCTGGTGAGAGACAATCATGCTGGAAGCCGTCCTCTCAGGATTTGTTGTATCGTTGACAGCGCCCTGGTGGCAGCGCATTGGGCGAGCTGCCTCAGGCTGGTTATTAGCCGTCTTGCCAGTGGGGCTGGTGATTTACTTTGCGCAGTTCCTCGGACCGCTGACCGACGGTACAACACTGGTTACATCGGATCGGTGGCTTCCGAGTCTCGGTATCAATTTGTCGTTTCACTTGGATGGACTCAGTCTGCTGTTCGCCCTGCTGATTAGCGGCATTGGCGCGTTGGTGCTGATCTATGCCGGTGCATACCTGAAGGGGCATCCACACCTTGGCCGATTCTACGCCTACATACTGATGTTCATGGCGTCCATGCTAGGCGTGGTGCTGGCCGACAATGTGATCACGTTGTTTGTCTTCTGGGAACTGACCAGCGTCAGCTCCTACCTGTTGATCGGATTTGATCACGAACGTGAAGCGGCGCGCGCAGCGGCCTTGCAAGCCCTGTTGGTGACCGGCCTGGGTGGTCTGGCGTTGCTGGCCGGACTGGTCTTGCTTGGCCACGTTGGCGGCAGTTGGGAACTTTCCGTGCTGCTCGGTCGAGGCGAGGCAATCCGTTCACATTCATTGTATCAACCGATCCTCCTCCTGATCTTGATTGGCGCGTTCACCAAATCAGCGCAATTTCCCTTTCATTTCTGGTTGCCGGCAGCGATGGAAGCGCCGACGCCCGTGAGCAGCTACTTGCATTCGGCCACGATGGTGAAAGCGGGCGTCTATCTGCTGGCGCGGCTCCATCCGGCGCTGGGCGGCACTGATGATTGGCACTACGCTGTTACGTTGGCCGGCGCCATGACGATGCTGGTTGGCGCAATCATCGCGCTGCGGCAGCATGATATGAAACAGTTGCTTGCCTATTCAACAGTCAGCGCGCTGGGCATGTTGATGCTGCTGCTGGGACTGGGCACGATACTTTCGATCAAAGCAGCGATGGTCTTTCTGGTGGTTCACGCGCTGTATAAGGGCGCGCTGTTTTTGATCGCCGGCGCTGTGGATCATGAAACAGGAACGCGGGATGTCAGGCAACTGGGCGGCTTGCGGCTGATGATGCCGATCACGGCTGTGGCCGGCATGCTAGCGGCGCTCTCGATGGCTGGATTGCCCCCCATGCTGGGGTTCATCAGCAAAGAACTGATCTACGAAGCCAAGCTGCAAGCGCCACAGGCCGGCTGGCTCATCACGCTGGCAGGCGTCATCGCCAACATCTGGATCGTGGCCGTCGCCATCACCGTCGGCATTCGTCCATTTCTCGGTTCAGCGGCGAAGACACCGAACCAGCCACATGAAGCGCCATTCTCACTCTGGCTTGGGCCGGTGATACTGGCCGGGTTGAGTTTTATTCTGGGGTTACTGCCTGATGTCCTTGGTCAGGCGCTTCTGTCGCCGGCGGCTGGCGCGGTCCGCGGTGAGCCAACCGAAATCAAACTCGCGTTATGGCACGGCATCAATCCGGTGCTCGCCTTGAGCGTGCAGACCGTTGTTTGTGGCCTGGTGGTGTTTGCCGTGCGCCATCAGATGCGGCGCATGCCCTGGCCGCGGATGTTCACCGGCGCCAACGTCTACAAGCTGAGCCTCGATCTGCTGAACGCGGTCGCTCGCGTTCAGACGCGCGCTGTGCAAACCGGCTACCTGCGATTCTATCTGCTAATGCTGATTGTCACGACTGTCGGTTTAGGTGGATACACACTGATAGATCGCGTGGAATTGAACCAGCAGAGCGGCTGGTCAGACATTCGCGCTCATGAATGGATGATTGCGATCATGATACTGACGGCGACTGTGATGGTTGTGCGGGCTTCGTCTCGGTTGGTTGCGGTGGCTGCGCTGGGCGTGATTGGCTATGGCGTGGCCGTGATTTTCATGCTGTTTGGCGCGCCAGACCTCGCAATCACACAATTCACCATCGAAACGCTGGCTGTTATTCTCTTCGTGTTGGTGCTTTATCGGCTGCCACGGTTAGCTGCGTTGTCTAGTTCGGCAGCGCGGGTTCGCGACGCCGTGGTCGCATTAGCCGCAGGCGGATTGATGACCATGCTCGTCGTGGCAGCCAGCGGCGTCTGGCGGCCAGCGCCATTGACAGAGTACTTCGCCCAGAACAGCTTGTTGCTGGCACATGGACGCAATGTCGTGAATGTCATACTGGTGGATTTTCGCAGTTTGGACACGTTGGGCGAGATCACCGTGCTGGCTGTCGCCGCTATCGGTGTTTACGCTCTGCTCCGGCTGCGATTGGAGACTGCCAAGGAGTCATCGGACTATGACAGCTAGCTTACATCTGGGTCGCATCTGGGGTATTCCGATTGGATTGCACTGGAGTTGGTTTTTGATCTTTGGACTGGTGACCTGGTCGCTGGCGCTCGGTTTTTTCCCGCGAGAACATCCGGGACTGCCTCCGCCAGCTTATTGGGTGTTAGGAGCGATTACCAGCGTGCTATTCTTCGCCTCGGTGCTGATTCACGAACTGGGACACACCTACTTTGCCTTGCGCGACGGACTGCCAGTTCGTGCCATCACGCTCTTCCTCTTCGGTGGCGTGGCGCAACTTGGCCAAGAGCCGCGCACGCCGGCGTCGGAGTTCCGCATCTCGATTGCCGGGCCGTTGACCAGTCTGGCACTGGCCGGTCTGTTTGCTCTGCTGTACCAACTTGATCAAGCCATCGTCTATCTGGCTGCGCCGAGCCTGTGGCTGGCGCGAATCAATTTCATCCTGGCCGTGTTTAACATGATCCCCGGATTCCCGCTGGATGGCGGTCGCGTGCTGCGAGCGATTCTCTGGCATTTCACCGGCAGCCTGCAACGCGCCACGCAAATCGCTTCATTCAGCGGTCAAGTCATCGCCTTTGGGTTCATCGGCTGGGGCATGTTCACGATGTTTCGAGGCGGCTTGTTTGAAGGTCTGTGGTTAGCCTTCATTGGCTGGTTCTTGCAGAATGCGGCAGCAGCCACGTATGCGGCTGTCAACCTTCAGCAGGTGCTACGCGGCGTTCGTGTAGCCCGTGTCATGGCGCCCGGCTATCCGCAGGTGAGCGGTCAAACGTTGCTCGATCAACTCGTCGAAGACCATGTGATGGGCAGCGGGCAGCGATATTTCTTTGTCGCGGAGGCCGGCCGGCCGCGCGGCATGGTCACGCTTCGCGAAGTCACCCGCGTGCCCAGGGCGCAGTGGAGCCAAACATCAGCCGAACAGGTGATGGTGCCGTGGGATCGGTTGACACGCATCACGCCGAACATGGAGCTGCAAACCGCTCTCCAAACGATGGACGACGCCAACGTCGCCCAAGTCCCCGTCGTTGAGGATGACCAAATCGTCGGCGTGCTCTCACGCGAACACGTCTTGCACTACATTCGCACGCGGGCTGAATTAGGCATATAACCCCGGAGGATCGTCGCTCATGAAATCACTGATTCTCTCCACAGCGACCTACTACCTGCTACCGTTGCTGTTGTTGTTCTCCATCTTTTTGCTGATTCGTGGACACAACCAACCGGGCGGTGGATTTGTTGGCGGACTCGTAGCAGCCGCCGCTTTATCGCTCTATGCCATTGCGCAAGGAACCGCCGAGGTGCGCCGAGCGATTCGATTGCGGTGGGGCGCGCTCATCGGGATAGGATTGCTCACCGCGACGGGTAGCGGCTTGCTTGGACTTTTGAGCGGATACCCGTTTATGACCGGACGATGGTACGCCCAGCCGGTGCCGCTGCTGGGCAAAGTGGGAACGCCGTTGTTGTTTGACGTTGGCGTTTATTTGGTCGTGCTCGGCGTCACCATGACGATCATCTTCACGCTGGCTGAGGAGTAACGATGGAAACGTTGTTGGCGCTCGTCATTGGCGGACTCTACGGAGCCGGCCTTTACTTGATGATGCGGCGGAGCATGGTCAAATTGATTCTGGGCTTAGTGCTGCTCGGACACGCGGCCAACTTGTTGATCTTCACCGTCAGCCGGTTGACGCGCGGGCAATCACCGATTGTGCCGCCCGACCAAACGACGCTGGTCGCGCCATTCGCTGACCCTGTGCCGCAGGCGCTGGTGTTGACGGCGATCGTCATAGGCTTTGGCGTGCAAGCATTCGCCATCGTGCTCCTGAAACGCGCTCATCAAGTGATCGGGACAGACGACCTCGATCAGATGAACACGACGGACACATGAGCCGAGGCGCCCGCTCAGCTCAATCAGGCTCGGAACCGGCAGGCGTCTCTGCATGAAGTTATGAACAACCGATCAGCACTTTGAAATCTGTGAGGATGAGCACACGCCGATGAACCTGTTGTTGACGCTGCCTCTGCTGATTCCGCTGGCGACAGCGACGGCGCTGTTGTTGAGCTGGCGCTATCGGCGCGCCCAACGATTCCTCAGCGTAGTGGGAGCGACGGCGCTGCTCGGCTCATCGCTCGGATTGCTCTCATCAGTCTGGCGGCATGGCATTCACGTCTCGCAGATAGGAAATTGGCCCGCTCCGTTTGGCATCACGCTGGTGGCTGATCTGCTGAGCGCGACGATGGTTGTACTGGCCGGGCTGGTGGGTCTTGTCGTCGTTGTCTATTCGCTGGTCAGCATAGACGCGCGACGCGAATCATTCGGCTATCACTGGCTGTTGCACATCTTGTTGATGGGCGTTTGCGGTTCGTTTCTCACGGGCGACATCTTCAATCTGTATGTCTGGTTTGAAGTGATGTTGATCGCCTCCTTTGTGTTGATGACGTTGGGCGGCGAGCGCGCGCAGCTTGAAGGCGCGATCAAATATGTCACGCTGAACCTGATGTCGTCGGCGCTGTTCCTGGCGGCTATCGGCATCCTGTATGGCGCGGTCGGCACACTGAACATGGCCGACCTGGCTCGACAATTGAACACGGTGTCGTCGCCCGGACTGGCGACGACGCTGGCCATCTTGTTTTTGATCTCGTTTGGGATCAAAGCAGCGGTGTTTCCTTTCTTCACCTGGCTGCCAGCTTCCTATCACACGCCACCTGTTGCCATCTCAGCGATCTTTGCCGGCCTGCTGACGAAAGTTGGCGTCTATGCGTTGATTCGCGTCTTCACGTTGTTGTTTGTGCAGGATGTCGGCTATACGCACAGCGTGATTCTCGTCATCGCCGGCTTGACGATGGTGACGGGCGTGCTGGGCGCTGCCGCACAACGTGAGGTTCGGCGCATCCTTTCGTTTCACATTGTCAGTCAAATCGGCTACATGATCATGGGGCTGGGCCTGCTAACGCCGATGGCATTGGCCGGGTCCGTGTTCTACCTCATCCATCACATCATCGTGAAGACAAACCTGTTTTTGATTAGCGGCGTCATGCACAGACTGCGAGGAACCTACCTGCTGGCGCAGCTTGGCGGACTTTATCAGGCTGCGCCGTTGCTGGCGTTGCTGTTTCTCATTCCGGCGTCGTCACTGGCTGGCATTCCGCCGCTGTCTGGCTTCTGGGCTAAATTCGTGTTGGTCAGAGCCGGTCTGGAAAGTGAGCAATACGTGATCGTGGCGACAGCGTTGGCCGTGAGTCTGTTGACGCTCTTTTCAATGACCAAAATTTGGGCTGAAGCGTTTTGGAAACCATCAGCCAACAACGGCCAGCGCACAGCGGCTGAGCCTGCGTCATTGACGCTGCTGCTTCCCATTGGCGCGCTTGCGGGGTTAACGGTACTGATTGGGCTTGTCGCAGAGCCAGTCTTCGTACTATCGTGGCGTGCCGCTGAGCAATTGATGAATCCTGCGCAATACACTGAGGCGGTGCTGGGGAAAACGCGATAGCTATGTTTGTGCTGAACATCCTGTTGGCCCTGGCATGGGCGGCGTTGACCGGTCACTTCACGCCATTGAACGTGGTGGTTGGGTTTGCGCTTGGCTCGGCTGTGCTGTGGCCGGCGCGACGGATCATGGGGGCATCCAATTATTTCGTGAAGCTGCCGCGCGTGATCGGGCTAATAGCTTTTTTCTTGAGGGAATTGCTGCTGGCCAATCTGAAAGTGGCCATCCACGTGCTCTCGCCGCTGAAACATTTGACGCCGGGCATCGTCGCGGTGCCGCTTGATGTGACCTCCGATGTGGAGATTGCCCTGCTGGCCAACATGATCACGCTCACGCCAGGGACGCTCACGCTGGACGTCTCCACAGACCGTCGCGTGCTGTATGTTCACGTGATTGACCTGGATAATGCCGACCAAGTTCGGCGCGACATCAAAGAGGGATTTGAACGACGTATTCAGGAGGTTTTTCAATGAGCTTATCCACGCTGGCGCTGCATGTTGTGTTGCCGGTGTTAACCGTGGCCGTGTTGTTGGCGTTTGTGCGGCTGATGCGCGGGCCGAGTTTGCCTGATCGGATTGTGGCGCTTGACCTGATGGCGACGTTCGGCATCGGTATCATGGCCGTCTATAGCATCGCCACGGGACAACCAGTTTATTTAGACGTGGCGATTGTGGTGGCTTTGCTCTCATTTCTGGGAACGGTGGCTTTTGCCCGCTACGTGGAATGGAGCCGGCGATGAGGCAACAGGTGCTCAGCGGCGTCTTGATGGTGGTCGGCGCGTTGGTCATGCTCATGGCCGGCATCGGGATTGTGCGGCTGCCGGACGTGTTCACCCGCTCTTCAGCTACGTCCAAGGCAGCCACACTTGGCGCCGGTTGCCTGCTGCTGGCCGTCGCTGTGTTCTTCGACGAACTGAGCATCACGACACGCGCGCTGACGACAATCGCATTCATTTTTTTGACCGCGCCGGTTGCCGCGCACATGATTGGCCGCGCTGCTTACTTCATCGGCGTCCCGCTCGCCAGTACCACGGTCGTAGATGAGCTGCGCGGACGCTACAATGTGCAGACGCATGAGCTGGCCGGCGCTGATGAGCCTGAACCTCATTCTTGAATGATCACCTGGCAAAGGACACACGCATGGAAAAAACTGTACAGTCGCGCAAGCAAAAGGAAGTGACGAAGACGAATTGGTTGGCTCGATTTCTCAGCGTCATCGAGCGAGCTGGCAATGCGCTGCCGCATCCGGCAACGTTGTTTGCTCTCTTGGCGCTGATTGTGATGGTAGCATCAGCAGTTGCCGCCAGCTTCAACCTGACAGTGACCCACCCCGGAACGAAGCAACCTGTTTCAGTAGTCAATCTGATGAGCGTCGAAGGGCTACACCGCATCTTGACCTCGACGGTCACTAACTTCACCAACTTCGCGCCGCTGGGCACGGTGTTGGTGGCGCTGTTGGGCATCGGTGTGGCTGAAGGTAGCGGGTTGATTGCTGCGGCGTTGCGGCTGCTCGTGTTGTCAGCGCCGAGGCGCTTGCTCACATTCGTCATTGTCTTCGCTGGCGTGATGTCCAACGCGGCCAGTGAAGTTGGGTACGTCTTGCTCGTCCCGCTGGCTGCGGTCATCTTCTTAGCCGTCGGGCGACATCCCGTGGCCGGACTGGCTGCCGCGTTTGCGGGCGTGTCAGGCGGCTACAGCGCCAATTTGTTGCTGGGCACGGTAGACCCGCTGCTGGCCGGCCTTTCGCAGGAGGCGGCTCGCATCGTCAACCCGGCATATCAAGTCAATCCGGCATGCAATTATTACTTCATGGCAGCATCAACATTCGTCATCGCCCTGGCCGGCACGTGGATCACCGAGAAAGTCATCGTGCCACGACTGGGCGCATATACCGGCGACGAGAAAGCAGCAGAGATGCAACCACTGACGCCGGAAGAACGACAAGGACTCAAGTGGGCGATGGTCACGCTGTTGCTGCTAACAGCCATCTTATTGTGGGGCACGGTTCCCGCTGGCGGGTTCCTTCGAGATGCCAAGACGGGCAGTTTGCTGCATTCACCGTTCATGTCTGGCATCGTCACGCTGATCTTTTTCGGCGGCGTGCTGGCCGGACTGGCTTACGGTATTGGCGCGCGTACCATTCGCAGCGATAGCGACGTGATGAAGGCGATGGCCAAATCCATGGAGACACTCGGCGCCTATCTGGTGCTCGTCTTCTTCGCTGCGCAATTCGTCGCCTTCTTCAACTGGACGAATCTGGGCATCATCACGGCCATCAAAGGCGCTGAGATTCTGCGCGCATCTGGCTTGGGCGATATCCCATTGATGATCGGCTTCATTCTGGTTTCAGCCAGCATCAACATGATCATGGGCAGCGCATCGGCCAAATGGGCGATCATGGCGCCGGTCTTCGTGCCGATGTTCATGCTGCTCGGTTACACGCCGGAATTGACGCAGGCCGCCTACCGCATCGGTGACAGTGTGACCAACGTGATTTCTCCGATGATGTCATACTTCGCGTTGATTATCGCCTTTGTGCAACGCTACGACAAAAGCGCCGGCATCGGCACGGTCATTGCCACCATGCTGCCTTACTCAATCACGTTCTTGATTGTCTGGACGATCATGTTCACGCTGTGGATAGCCGCTGGCCTGCCGGTGGGACCGGGCGCCGAATTGTATCTGAAAACCACCTAGACGCCAGCATACAGGAAAAAACTCCATGAACCTCATGACCATTCTCCTTTTCATTGCAGGACTTGCTGTATTGACAATCGGCGCCGAATGGCTGGTGCGAGGGGCTTCGCGGCTGGCGGCTGCTGTCGGCGTCTCTCCACTGGTGATTGGACTCACCGTTGTGGCGTTTGGCACGAGTTCGCCCGAATTAGCCGTAAGTGTGAAAGCGGCGCTTGCTGGTCAGGCTAACATCGGTGTGGGGAATGTAGTGGGCAGTAACATTTTCAACATCCTTCTGATCCTGGGTGTCTCAGCGCTGATCACGCCGCTGGCGGTTCATCAACGCCTCGTTCGATTGGACGTGCCGCTGATGATCGGGATTTCTATTTTCGTGTATCTAATCTCACTGGATGGCAAGTTGAGTCGGCTAGAGGGGGCACTGCTGTTGGCCGGCATTGTGAGCTACATCGTTTTCCTCATTCGACAGAGTCGCCGGGAATCACAACAGATCAAAGAGGAATATGCGCAGGAATTCGGCGAGGCTCAAAGCGAAGAGGGGCACTGGGCCGTTCAAGTGGGTCTGGTCATCATCGGACTCACCGCGTTAGTGGTGGGCTCGAACTGGCTGGTGGACAGCGCCGCCGCAATGGCCAAAGCATTAGGGGTGAGCGATCTGATCATCGGGCTGACCATTGTGGCGGCCGGCACGTCATTGCCTGAAGTGGCGACCTCTGTGATGGCAGCGATCCGTGATGAACGGGATATTGCCGTTGGCAATGTCGTCGGCAGCAATATCTATAACCTGCTGGCAATTCTTGGCGCGGCCAGCGTGGTTGCGCCCGACGGTGTCGCTGTGGCGCCGGCGGCGCTCCACTTCGATATGCCGGTGATGATCGCCGTCGCTGTTGCCTGCCTGCCCATTTTCTTCACCGGCCATGCGATTGCGCGTTGGGAAGGAGCGTTGTTTCTCGGCTACTACATTGCCTACACGCTCTACTTGATCCTCGGCGCGATGCAGCATGCGATGCTTCCCACGTTCAATCGCATCATGATGGTGTTCGTTGTGCCGTTGACCGCCGTCACGTTGCTGATCCTGGCAGCGCGGGCGCTACACCAGCAACATCGAAAGCCATCAACCGAATGACGGCGCTCAGATGTAATACCAATAGTCCAGAGAAAACCATGTTCGACGAAGTGACATGCAGAGCAGCAACAGAACGTCTCAAGCAAAACCGTCTCCGATGTTCTGTACGCATTTGTATGACACCATCATGACGGTTGGTCAGCCGTCGAGCTGCGCCAGCGGCCTGCTAGTCATCAGCATGAACCGGCCGATGGAGAACGGCTGGCGCCCCTCCAGGGCGCAATAGATTGGGGGATAACGCGCTTCCAGACGTTTCACGTCTGGCTACCTTCTGCTTGCGCCTCCGGCGCAAACGAACGTCTGCCGCCTCCGCTGAAGCGACTCTATGTGGCGGCGGCTACCGCCACTGCTTGAAGCTCGCTCGATTCAAAAACACCACACGTCAGCAGGCCTCCATACAACGATGCCCCTACAAACGTGCGTCGCCATAACACAAAAAACACCACACGTCACCAGGCCTCCATACAACGATGCCCCTACAAAGAACGTGGTCTTTCCCTTCACAATTGGTACAATGCCTGAGAACATCCTCAGGTGACGATCGAACCCGACGAGGAAGCGATCATGAATCAGGCTGCGAGCTGGACACGCTCGCCGGTGCGAGCCGCCCGATAGCACGCATCTACGAGTTCGACCGCCTTGTAGCCATCTAGCGCCGTCACCGGCGCTTCGTGGCCGCCGATGATGGCATCCACGAATGCACGGTCTTCCTGGATGTAGCCCCAACGTTCTTCTTTATCCAGATGCTCAAAGCCGTGAGTGATGGTTTGCGCGTCAAGGCTCGCGGTGTACAGCACGCGCTCCATCTGCTGCGTTTCAATCGTAGCATGATGGCAGAAGACTTCCAGCCGCTCGAACGGAAAATGCCAACTTGCGTCAGCCGCTGTCGCCAGCGTGGCATGCAAGCCGCTACGGAAACGAAGCAGCAGTGAAAAATCGTCCATCTCCGGGTACTCGTGAGACGTTGCATGGACGATCATGCTCTCGACGTCGCCAAACAACCAACGCAGCATATCAAATATATGAACCGGCGTTTCGTAGAGATACCCACCAGTGACCGATGGATCGCCCGTCCATGCAGGATTGAGGAGTTCGCCGCGATTCATTTTGGCATGCACGGAATGAGGTCGCAGTGGGGCTTGACCGATCAATCTTTTGACATGCTGATAAACCGGCGCAAACCGTCGGTTGTGGCCGACCTGAAACACTTGCCGATGCTGCCGACTCGCTTGGAGCAGGCAGCGAGCTTCATCAAGTGAGGTAGCCAACGGTTTTTCACAGAACACATGTCGCCGAGCGGCTATCGCTTTGAGCGCTATGTCCACGTGCTGCGTGTTTGGCGTCGTGACATAGACTGCATCCACCATCTCGATCAGCGCTTCAACGCTCTGCACAGCACGCGCGCCATAGGCATCGGCGCAGGCCTGTGCGCGTTCCGGCACAAGATCATATACGGCGGTGAGGCGCACCCGCTCGTCACGCGATAGGATTTTGGCATGCACGTTGCCGATGTAGCCCGCGCCGACAATCCCAATTTTGATCGCAGTCATTGCGGCTCCATCTGATGTGAATTGAGTCCCAGCGCCCGTTCTGCTGCGCGTTTAGCCGCAACGGCCAGCTCGATGGGGTCGCGCTCCCAGTACTCCGGGCGAAAAATCTCAACGCTCGCCATCTTGTTGTAACCAATCGCCTGCAACGCTGACCAAAGCTCTTTCAGCGGCAAAATCCCTTCGTCGGGCAGCAGTCGGTGAGCGTCGCGCAGTTGGTCCCGTGGGCGGTCTTCCGCGCCATTGATGTGAAAAATGAAAAGCTGCTCCGGCCTGAGCCGAGCGACCGATTCAAGTCTGGAACCACCTACATAGAAATGAAAGCTATCAAGCACGAGGCCAACATCAGGCCGCGCTAAACGGCTGACCACCTCAAGGGACGCATCCAGCGTTCGCACGCTGCACTCGGCAAATCCGAGAAACTCGAACGCCAGTTTCACCCCATAGCGAGCGGCTACATCGCTCAAGTCGTGCAACACCAGCACTGATTCGGTGATGACTTCTTCATCGCTGACGCCGGCAGGTCGAGGACTGGGAACGACCACGATGTGTTCGCAACCGATCTCCTGCGCGATGTGGCACAACTGTTCGCACTCAGCGAGCAACGCCACGTGCGCATCCGATGAACGGAAGGTAATTTGCTCAATAGAATTAATGCTGTAGGCTCGCAGGTGATGCCGTTCCAGTTCGCGCCTGAGCTGTTGCGTACTATGGTTTTTCAAGTAATCGCGCAGCTTGCTCGCCCAAATTTCGAGTAGATCAAACCCAGCATGATGAGCGGCGCGAATGTCAGTCAACAAATCAGCTTTCATGGTTGTCGCTCCATTCAATGCTAATTGCATAAGCCCTCCTCAAGTGATCCGCTCGCCGGATGCGGCGTCAAACCAGTGTTGCTTGCGCTCGTTGAATGACACCCAGACGGGCGTTTCGATCTCCCATCGCACGTCAGGTTGCGTCCGCGCTATGATCTGCTCAGCGCCGACTTTGACCACGACCACCGTTTCGTTTCCCATCACCTCGCTCACATAGACCGTCGCGGGAATGGCGCCTTCACGCGGGTGCGCCGTCAAATGCACATCTTCGGGACGTACGCCCAGGACGACGGGCTGTTGCTCCAGCCGGCGCGTCAACAGAGACGATGGAAGCGGGACGCTCAGATGGGCACTGACGAACTTGCCTCCGGCTACGTCAATCCGGCCACGAAGAAAATTCATACTCGGACTGCCCACGAAGCCGGCGACGAATTGATTGACCGGGCGCTCATAGATGTTCAACGGCGTATCAAACTGCTGCAGCCGTCCGTCCTTGATGATTGCAATGCGATGAGCCAGCGTCATCGCCTCAGCCTGGTCATGTGTGACGTAGAGGGTCGTCGTGCCCAATTCGTACTGCCACCGCTTCAACTCACCGCGCATCTGCACGCGCAGTTGGGCATCCAGATTGGAGAGCGGCTCGTCCATCAAATAAACACGCGGTTCGCGTACCATCGCGCGAGCCAGTGCGACGCGCTGGCGCTGGCCGCCGGATAATTCCCTAGGTCTTCGCCTGAGCGCATCAGCAATGCCGAGCAGTTCGGCCACGTGATTCACGCGTCGGCGAATCTCCTGATGGTTCATACGGCGTACCCGCAGCGGATAGGCAATGTTCTCTTCCACCGTCATGTGTGGATAGAGCGCGTAACTCTGAAAGACCATCGCCACATCCCGATGACGCGGCTGGATGCCGTTGACACAGGTCTCGCCGATATAGAGGCGTCCGCCACTCATCTCCTCCAAGCCGGCAACTATTCGCAGCGTTGTTGTCTTGCCGCAGCCGGACGGCCCCAGCAACACGACAAACTCGCCCGGCTCCACCTGCAACGTGAGTTGATCAACTGCCACCACCGACCCATATCGTTTGGTGACAGCATCAAACTTAACGCTCGCCTGAGCCTGCTTCATCGCTGCTATCCTTTGACCGCGCCCAATGACAAACCGCGAACGAGGTATCGCTGAACAGCCAGCGCAAACACGAACATCGGAACCATCGCCACCACCGCCGCGGCGCTCATCGCGCCCCACTTGATCTCGTACTGCGTCACCTGACCGGCAATCCCAACTGGCAACGTCATCGCCCTGTCAGTCTGCGTCAGAATCAACGCGAATAGGAATTCGTTCCAACAGGTCATCAAACAAAACACAGCCGTCGCCGCCAAACCAGGCGCCACCAACGGCAACAACACGCGCCGTAACGCGCCTAATCGCGAATCACCATCTACGAGCGCCGCTTCCTCTAACTCATGCGGCACTTCCTCAAAAAAACCGCGCATCATCCACACCACAAATGGCAGATTCAGTCCGGTATAAACGATAATCAACGCCGGCATGGTATTCAACAAGCCGAGTCCACGCATCAGCATGAACAACGGAATGATGGTGACGATCGGTGGAAACATACGGGTGGAAATCATCCACAAAGAGACGTGCTCGCGCAAGCGTTTATTGATGCTCAATCGCGCCAGACTATAGGCTGCCCAGGTGCCCAGCAGCAGCGCCAAAGCGGTTGATACGACCGCCACTACCGCGCTCGTGAGCAAGTAGCGCCCGAATGGACGCTGAATCAATATGTCATGATAATGTTGCCACGTCAGCTCGAATGAGACCCACGGCGGCGGCACCGCGAATTGCTCCGCCTCCGTCTTCAGTGAAATTGTTACCAACCAATACACCGGCAACAGCGCGGCGCTCACGGCCACGGCCAACGCTGCATACTTGGCAATGTCCTTCATCGGGTTTCTCGTCGCTCCATCCTTGCTTTTCTCATCCGCTCGCCCTCTGTCGCCCGATCAACCGCATGAATCCGAGACTGACGAGGGTGGTCAGCATCAGCAGCACAAACGACATGGCGGCGGCATACCCCATATCGAAAAAGCGAAATGCTGTTTTGTAAATGTACAGACTCACTGTTTCTGTGGCAAAGCCAGGCCCACCTTGCGTCAGGATGAAAATTTGATCAAACACGCGCAGCAGGTCCATCGTGCGCAACAACAACGCAACTAAGACAGCCGGTCTTAACAGCGGCCACGTGATATGCCAAAACGTTTGCCACGCCGATGCGCCATCGAGCATGGCCGCCTCGTAGGGTTCTTGGGGAATCGCCTGCAATCCGGCGAGCAAAATGAGAAACATGAACGGCGTCCACTGCCAGATGTCCACTAGTATGACCGATGGCAGCGCCCATGTCGGGCTGGCCACCCAGGTGAAGTTCGACGTGTCAATCCCCCACCGGGCCAATGTGCCATTGATCGCGCCGAACTGAGGATTGTAGAGCAGCCGCCAGACAACACCCACCACCACTGTCGGCAACATCATCGGAACCAACAGCAATGAACGAAACAGATGGCGCGCGCGGAGCCGGCTCTCTAGCAGCAACGCCAACCCAAGTCCCAATAGAAATTCGCTAACGAGCGCGACGGCGGCATAGATCAGCGTTTGCCAGAGCGCCGTTCTGAAAAAACGATCTTCCACCAGCCGGGCAAAGTGCGCCGTTGTCCACGCGCCGTCGGCCGTTTGCAGACTGACTTTGACGGCATAGATCAGTGGATAAAGGGTCAGCAACAGCAGCACCAGGATGGCCGGCGCAATCAGCAAGTAGGGCAATGCGCGCTCGATGAGTCTGTCACGGCTGCTCATCACATCAATCACAGCTTGCTGCGCGCCAGGATGCGACCGATTTCTTCATTGGCTTGATTCAACGCATCCTCAGGCGACAACTCCCTGCTGTTGGCTTTGGAGAGGAAGATGCCAAATGCGTTCTCAATCTCATTCCACAACGGCGTGCGTGGACGCGGACGCGACGTCTGGAGCGACTTCAACTGAACAGGATAGGTCGGAAACGCGGCCTGCAACTGGGGATCATTGAACACACTGATGCGCGTCGGCGGATTGCCGCGCCAGGCGGACTTACGCATTTGCTCAGGGGCAGTCACCCACAGAAGAAAATCGAATGCGGCCGCCCGCTGACGCGATGCCGCTGGAATCGCCAACAGCCAATTCCCAATCTCAGCTTGTCCAGGTCTCACCTGCCCCGGCACGGTGGTCACTTCGATTCGACCAATCACCTTTGAGCGCGCCGGATCACGGAACGCCGATAACCACGCCGGCCAGTTGATACTTTGCGCGGCCGTCCCTTGCAGCAAATGATTGGACACCTCATCGGCATTGAAATTGACGTAACCGGGCGGCGCGTACTCGCCCAACTGCAACATGAATTTCAGCGCGGCAACGGCTTCTGCGCTGTTGACCGTCGGCCGTCCTGCCGCATCAAACATCTCAGCGCCAAACGCCCAAAACAACGGCATGAAGTCAGCCACCACGGCGTTGCCTTGCGCAGCCCGCATCACATAGCCGTAGATGTTTTCCCGTTCCTGGATCACACGCGCGGCAGCCAGGACATCATCCCACCGTTCGGGCGGTTTGAGGCCGTGTTTGTCAAACAAGTCTTTGCGGTAAAAGTAAAGCTGCGAATTGCCCACGTAGGGCAGCGCGTACAGTGTGCCGGTCTCGTATGGATGACGACACAAGGCTAGCGACGTGCTAACAAAATCGTCGTCCGGACCGCTGAGTCCCCGCTCCTGATACAACGGCATCAAAGGGGTAAGCGCCTGCTCAATTGAAGCAAACCGGGGAAACCACGGATCATCGAGCATGATCAGGTCATACGCGCCGGTGCGACTGGTCAGATCAATCAGTATTTTCTCAAACAGGTTGGCATAGGGAAACTCGGCGATGGTGATGGCGACGCCGTGTTGAGCTTGGTAATCGTTGGCAGCAGCCCTGAGCGCATCGCCTTCGACGCCGGCATTCACAGCGATGGTGAGACCAGTTCGGCCAGGGTTTTCATGGCATGCCATGCTTGCGCCAAGCAGCGCCGCCATCGTCAACAAAGCAAGAGAAATTTTCATCACGAACGATCGCACACGCATCACACCACTGTGGCGAATGCTGGCCGATAGCTCACCCGCGCTGATCCGCTTCATCCGCGTCATCCGCGTTCTCTTCAAAATTTCCGCGACCACTGCTTTGGCCACCGCTCGATGACAACTTTCTTCTCCGTGTAAAATTCGACGCCATCGCGGCCCTGCCCATGCAGCACGCCCAGGAAACTATCTTTCCAACCGCTAAACGGAAAGTACGCCATCGGCGCGGCCACACCGATGTTGACGCCGATATTGCCAGCCGGCGCTTCATAGCGAAACTTGCGCGCAGCGGCGCCGCTGCTGGTGAAGATAGAGGCGGCATTCCCATACGGACTACGCGACAAAATCTCGATCGCTTCATCAATCGAGTCGGCGTGAATGAGGCTGAGCACCGGCCCGAAGATTTCCGTGCGCCAGACTTCTCCTTCCGGAGACACATTCTCCAGGATCGTCGGTTTGATGAAATTCCCTTGCTCATAGCGTGGGATGTGCGGATGCCGGCCATCGAGGATCACGCGCGCGCCTTCGGCCACGCTCTTGGCAATTAGGCCTTCGATGCGCGCCTTGCTCTCGCGGGTGATGACCGGGCCCATCTGCACCGCTTCATCCAAGCCGTACCCGACATTGATCGCGTTGGCCATCTGAACGATGGCGTCGGTAAACGTCTGCCGCGCCTCCGCGACAGTCACGGCCACCGACACCGCCAAGCACCGTTGCCCAGCGCAACCAAAGGCGCTATCACTGACGATCTGCGTGGTCATCTGCATGTCTGCATCGGGCAAAATCAGAACGTGATTCTTCGCCCCACCTTGACATTGCACGCGCTTGCCGTTGGCCGCAGCCTGCGCGTAGATGTATCGGGCAACTGGCGTCGAACCGACAAAACTGATAGCCCGCACATCTGGATGCTCAAGCAACGCATCCACAGCCGCGCGCGCGCCATGAACCAAATTGACCACGCCTGGCGGCAAACCAACTTCATCCATCAACTCAAACGCGCGCTGTATGGAGAGTGGCACCCGCTCCGATGGCTTAGCCACAAACGTATTGCCACAGGCCACCGCATACGGGATAAACCAAAACGGAACCATCACCGGAAAATTGAACGGCGTGACCGCCGCCACGACTCCAAGCGGCTGACGGATCATGATCTCATCAATGCCGGAAGCGACATCTTCCAAATTGTACCCTTGCATCAGCGTGGGAATGCCACAAGCCACCTCGATATTTTCAATCGCTCGACGCAGCTCGGCTCGCGATTCAATAATGGTCTTACCGTTCTCCATGGTGATGAGCCGTGCCAGTTCCTCAAGGCGGTCTTCAAACATCTGCTTGAGCTTGAATAGATATTGAACCCGCTCCGAGGGCGGCGTGCGGCGCCATTGCGGAAACGCGGCTGCCGCTGCCGCTACGGCTGCTGCCACGTCCGCTTGTGTGCTGAGCGGCGTTCGCGCAATGCGCTCACCGGTCGCTGGATTGTAGACGTCTACTGCTTCATTGGCCGTTGAGTGAATCCATTGACCATTGATGTAATTCGGCAATCGCTCATTCGTTGCCATCATCGTTTCCCCCTAAATCGCGCCACAGAACGGGCACGTTTGAAATGATTGATGAATGAACTAGCAATGTTTGCCATGAACCAACGAGAGCAATAGCAGCAATCGGTCAGCGACCATTCCTGACGGCCTTGGCCACCAGTGTGATCATCTCTTCTAATTCCATCTTGCGCGGATTGAAGGCGAGCAACGGATCGTTCATTGCTGCTTCAGCGAGCGCCTGGATGGTCGCATCATCGGTCGGCACGCCCAGCTCGCTATATCGCGCCGGGATGCCCAACAGCCGCCGTAACTCGCGGACATGCTCAATCGCCAATTCTCCCAACTCGTGGTCGGACAAATCCGTGCGACTCACGCCCATCGCGCGAGCCAGTGTGGCGTACCGTTCGGGGCACACTGGCAAGTTAAACTCCATCACGACAGGCAAAGCAACAGCATTGCTCAGTCCATGGTGCACGCCAAACATACCGCCAACAGCATGCGCAATCGGATGCGTGGCGCCAAGCGCCGCATTGCAGAACGCCAATCCGGCCATCGTTGCTGCCATCTGCATCTTCGCACGCGCATCAATGTTGTCAGGCTCAAAGACTGCCAAGGGTAAATTGTCGAAGATCATCTCAACAACGCGGAAAGCCAACGCTTCCGAAATCGGCTCATGCAAATCCGAGACGTATGACTCAACGGCATGGGTGAGCGCGTCCATGCCCGTCCAAGCAACCAGCTTGGGCGGCAACGTTCTGACCATCTCAGGATCAAGCACCGCCATGCGCGGAAAGAGAAACGGACTCGCAATAGTGATTTTCACTTTGGCCTCGCGGTCCTTGATGATCGCGCCCATCGAAACCTCGCTGCCTGTGCCGGTCGTCGTGGGAATGGCGACCACCGGGATGCACGGCCCCGGCACCATGAAACCACCTTCATACTGGCGAACCTCGCCGCCATACGTGGCCATCAACGAGCCGGCTTTGGCCGTATCCATCACGCTGCCGCCACCGAGCGCAATGATCAAATCAGCGCCATGATCGCGGATCAGTTGTGTCAACCGTTCAACCGTCTCCATATCAGAATCGGACGGCACAGTATCGAAGACAGCCCTTACCTCATACGGCGAATCAACCAATCCAGCTTTCACTTTGTCAAGCAAGCCGGCGGCAAGAATCCCTTGGTCAGTTACTATGATGACATGATGACGATCGGCCAAATCTGGCTCAATCTGCAATTCAATGCCCAACTTCTCTACTTTGCCCAAACCGAATTTGATCTGTGTGGGCAAGTATGATGACATATCGGTTTGATGAAACGGCACGTTTTTCGTTATGAATCCCATAAACTCCTCGTGATTTGTGGGTCCGTGATTGTGATCCGTGATTGTGATCCGTGATTCGTGATCTGTGATCCGGCGTCCGTGATCTGTGATTCAACTTGCGAGCCACCAGCCACGAATCACGAACCACGAGCCACGAATCACGAGCCACGAAGATACCCTGGCAATTCGCTCACAGAATTCAAAATGATGTCCGGCTGACGATTGGCCAGTATCTCTCGCTTAATGCCACCGGTTAACACCGCTACGCTGAGGCCAAGTCCGGCCCGGCGTGCGCTGCTGACATCTTCAGGCAGATCGCCGATGTAGAGACTGCGCTCCGGTGCTGCGCCTAATTCCTGCACGGCTTCAAGAAGCCGCTGCTCTTTGGCCAAGACCGACGAGATAGGAACATGCTGATGCGTCTTGATGACAGGGATGTAGCCATCAATGCCAGCCCTGGCCAACTCGGCTCGCACCTGCTCAGGCGAGCTCAGCCGACTGGTAATGACTGCCATGCCATAGCCCTGTTGGTGGCAAAATTGGAGCGTCTCAATCGCGCCGGGAATCAGTCTCACCTCTCCGGCATAGTTCCCGTAATGCTGGAGCATCAGTGAAAAGAAACGGTCTCGCAGATGGACTGGCACGAGCCGCCCCATCTGGTAATCGGCGAAAGCACGCCAAAAGGTTTGTTCATCAGGTTCAGCAATGTTTAACTGACGGAACGCATGATAGAAACTGACGGCCAATCGTTCGAGCGCGTCAATCAGCGTTCCGTCCAGATCAAAGAGAACAGCTTGAATCGGTCGCCCTTTCACTGGATTCAACACATCGCCGAAGCCACAGCCACATTTGACACTCAGCATCCGTTCATGGTCGCCCTTTCCTGGATTCCAACATCATCGCCGAGACTGTGGCAGCGCTGGCCAAGATTAGGGCGTGCGATAGCTCTGCACAAACTCGACGACGAACTCAGGCACGTTCCGGCCTTCACGTGAACGTTTCTCGAGCGAGGTCAACACATCGCTGTGCGAGTAATTGTTCATCTCCCGAATCAAAAACGCATTGCCGGGAATGCTCGTCGTGTTCCGATAGATGACAAACGCCAGATTGCCGCTGAGCCCGCCGGTGCCCTGAATAATCCCTTCGGTCGCGCGAATAGCCAACGCTGGAACATTGACGCGGCGGTTCTCACTCAACGTCACCGGATTGCCTCCATTGAGCCGCTGAGCAGCAGCCACAGCCGGCGATGGCGGCACCAGATCAATCGCCTCGAATATATCCAGTACCATGCGATTGACGAAGTACCATTCGATGAAGTTGACATCATTGAGGGTGGCTGTGCCGTTGCCCTCGCCAGTCAAGAAGGCCCGCATCACGGTGTTGAAGTCCGACGGATCAAATGGTGAGCGAATGGCTGCGCCAAGACCGGATAGGTCTTTGGTTGGATTCCACCGCTGCAACTGCGGGCTCAGGTCTCTCATGCGCCAGAGACCATTGGGATTGGACCCAGCCGGATCAGGCGTCACCCGCGTCACAACCGTATCTAAGTTTCCACCCGCCGGAATGACCGGCGCGCCGATGGAAAATCGCACAGTCGGATTCTCTTGAAACTCATCGTCCAGATTATGCGCTAATGCCGCTGCATTCGTCATCGGCACGGGCACTAATTCAGGCACAAATTGTCGCAACACCGCCGGGCCATCCGGATCAACCAAGGCTAACAACGCGCCAATTTCAGCCAGTTGAAACAGCACTGGGCGGAATGGCGTCACCAGGAACGGCTCGTGACCAGCTTGATTCGGCGTGGCCGGATCAAATCGTCGCGTTGGATTTCGCAACTGATTGATGCCAGCCACAACGCCCAGCGGCCCTGGACCGCCATTCAAATACGTCTCGTCAGAAATCGGCCGCGCACTGGCGCTGGGCGCGCCCGGCGCTGTCGTTCCATCTATCAAGATAATGCCTTTGATCAACTGAAAGCCCGCCGTTCCCTCGAAGTTGTAACCGGCAAACATCTGCGTCAAGAACGCGCCGAGTGAGTGACCACCAAGGAACACGTTCGATGTCACCGTGCGCGCGCGCTCGACCACAACCTTGAGGTCACGCAAGTGTACATCCAATCCCCATTCGGCCATGAATCGGCTCACCGAAAACGGATTGGCAGCAATATAGCCGCCAGCGCCCGCCGGGTGGTTCAAGTAGTAATTGGCCGCGCCAAGGGCACTCGCTCTTGTGCCCACGTTTTCCGCTTCAATCATGCCCGTGATGTCTTCGAGCAAATTCGAACGACGATCAATAGCCCACACCTCGAATCGGCCATTGGAGAGTTTCACAATTTCCGAGCCGATAATCTTGAAACTATTAGCGCCGGCCACAACACCCGGAATCAGGATGATAATCGCCTCCGGAGGAGCCGTGCGATTACGATCGAAAAACCGCAGATAGATTGCCTTGTTCAAATTGACCGAGCCGTCCGGCTCAAAAGCGGCCGGGTCTTTGATGGCGGCGGCCAGCGCCGGATCAATCGTCACGCCCGGCGCCCCCGGTGTGTTCGGCTCCATATAGCCGGGAATAACATGCCGTTCACGACCGACCTCAACGCCTCCCTGGGCGTGTGGGCGCGCCGGCAACAGCAGCGCTACGCCAAGCACGATTAGCATGAGAATCGTTGTGTTCGCTTTCATGATTAAGCCTCCTCAAATTTGAAAATTCCGGGCTGACATTCATTCTTCGGGTGGCATCACCTTTGCCCTGCCCTCGCTCACGATTATACCGTCTTGATTGGTCCACGTACACTTGAAGACGACGATGTTGCGGTCTTCGTGTTTTTCGATAGCTTCGACCGTCGCCGTGATCGTGTCGCCAATGTAGACGGGCCGCTTGAACCGCTGCTTGAGTTCCACCAAGATCGTACCCAAGCCGGGCAACATCATCCCCAATACCGACGAAATTAACGACGCCGTCAGCGTGCCATGCACAATGCGACTGCCAAAACGCGTTTGCCGCGCATACTGTTCATTCACGTGAAGCGGATTCAAATCGCCAATGATGCCGGCAAACAGATAGACGTCCGTTTCAGACATTGTCTTGGCAAACGACGCCGTCTCGCCGATTGCAATTTCATGAATCGTTTTCCCTCGCTGCATCTGCTCTCCTCAAACTGAATCACAAAGATCACCGAGGCAAGTGAGGCGCCGCTGATTCTTTTGCATCCTCTATGAACTGGGCGGTCTCGGTGCTTTACTCACACGCGGTTCACATAACGCTTTAACAGCTCGCTGATAATAACCATCTTCTGCACTTCCGATGTGCCCGCGCCGAGCGTGCCTAACTTGGCATCGCGGTAGGCGCGCTCAACCGGATACTCATGGATATAGCCATAGCCGCCGAAAATTTGCACCGCGTCATTGGCCACTTTCAACATCTGCTCAGTAACGAATAGCTTGGCAATCGAAGCTTCGAGCATCGCCGACTGGCCACGCTCTTTCATCCAGGCGACGCGATAAATCAGCAGCCGCGATGCTTCCAACGCGACTTTCATGTCAGCCAACTTATGCTGAATGGCCTGAAAGTTGGCAATCGGCTGGCCGAATTGGCGCCGGTTCTTGGCATACTCGACACATTGCTCCAACAGGAATTCCATCCCACCGACAATCGGCGCAATCATGCAACTGCGCTCCCACTCCAATGTTTCTTTGCCGACGGCAAGAAAGCCGCGATGCAGCGGGCCGAGCAAATTTTCTTCCGGCACTTCGCAATTATCGAACACCAGTTCTGACGTTGGCGAAGTCCTATTGCCCATTTTCTTCAGTTCCTTGCCGACGCTGAAGCCGGGAAAGCCTTTCTCCACGATGAAGGCGCTGATGCCTTTATTGCCCTGACTTTTGTCAGTCGAAGCAAACACCACAAACACGTGGCCAATCGGTCCGTTGGTGATGAACATCTTCGACCCGTTCAGCACCCAGCGGTCTCCCTGCTTGACGGCAGTCGTCTTGAGCGAGGCGGCATCAGAACCAGCATCCGGCTCAGTCAAACCAAATCCGCCAATCCACTCGCCAGAGGCAATCTTGGGCAGGTACTTCTGCTTTTGCTCAGCCGTCCCCAACAACCAAATCGGCACACCGCATAAAATCGTATGCGCTCCCCACGACAACGTTGTTCCCGAATCAACTCCAGCATGCGCCATCGCCTCCATCGCCAAACACGTAGCCAGCGGCGAAGCATTGCTGCCACCATACTCTTCCGGGAACGGCAAACCAAGCAGCCCCATCTGAGCCATGTCGCGCCAGTTCTGCCAACCAAACTCACCCTTCAGGTCAAGTTCTTCAGCGCGCGGCGCAATCCGATCCTTGGCGAATTGATAAACTGAATTGCGAAAGTGAATGTACTCTTCTGGTATTGCGAAATCCATAAAATTATTAGTGGACAGTGGACAGTGAGTCGTGGACAGCGATCAGTGCCCAACTTCCCCCGTTTTTCTAAAAAGCCACACGTAGCCAAGTGGACAGTGAGTCGTGGACAGCGATCAGTGCCCAACTCCTGCATGGTGATCCGTGCTCAACTCCTGCATAGCGATCAGTGCCCAATTCCTGCATAACGATCAGAGAACAGTGATCAGTGCCCCATCAGTGAACAGTGATCAGTGCGCCACGATCAGTCCACAGTGATCAATATAAAGCATTCATCAATTCATTCAACATCTGCTGAATCTCACTTATCTGCATCATCAATTCTGCTGTCTTCTCCTGTTTGAGGAAGAAAATCACTCATCGTTGCCTCAACAACGCCGACAAGTTGAACCGACTTTTGCCACGCTGTCAGTTCTTTCTTTGATTCACTCATCACGAATTAAACAGATACTGCAAACCGAGCACGCTCCGCCGCCCACTTTCACGAACCGCCGTCCACTGTCCACTCTCCATGGCCCATTGTTCACTTCCCACCGTCCACTAAAACTGCAAGCGAAATCCCAGTTGAATCTGCCGAGCATTGCTCGACGAACGATAGCGGTCTGGCGTGACAATATACAATCCGTTCTTTTTTCGTGGCAGTGGCGTGCCTGGCAAGAAGACGCGCCCAAAGTCAGTCACATTGACACGATTGAACAAATTGAACGCCTCGAAGAAGAGTTGAATTTTGCGTTGCTCGCCGAAATTGATGTCGCGGGTCACACGCAGATCAAAATTGGCGAAGCCCGGTGAGATGCCAGCATTGCGACCGAGGCCGTGTGGCCGATCACCCGGCGGATTGTCGCCATTGCCGTTCAGATCAACGCCGGCCAGCAGGTTATACGGCCGACCGCTGTTGAGCGTAACAATGGTTGATAATGCGAATCCACGCGCCAGCCAGTGCTTCCAATAATTCAACTCCCACACAGAACTGGCCACAAAGCGATGACGAGCGTCTTGCAAAGAGAGCGCCCGCTCGCCCCGCAGGTTGAGTGGATCGCCTGTTTCTTGGTTCTCCACGCGCCAGTCCACAAAGTTGTCAATCGCCTTGGAGAAGGTGTAGTGGGCCAACAAGGTCAAACGGTCGGCCACGCGGCTCGTCAGCGAGAAGGTGACGCCGTGATAATAAGAATCGCCGGAACTCTCAAACTGAAAGATTTCCGGGCGCGTCGGATTGATCCGGCCACACAGCGCCGGAATTGGGCCGCAGGTCGGATTAATCACCGGATTGATATTCCGGCTCAAGAACAAGTGCAAGCCGCGCACCATTTGATAATTGGCCGACACCGACACGCTCGACGTGAGCAAGTAATCAATGCCGAAGCTCGTCTGATGCGAATATCCAACTTTGAAATTAGGGTCAGCTTGGAAGATGCGTCCGAGCGGACCGAAGTCAGGCAGCGTGCTCGGCGGTCGAGGCGTTTCGGGAAACCGGAATCCTGGCTGCAAAAATCCAATCAGCGAAAACGGAAACGGCAATACAGGCGTTTTGATGGTAACGCCATCAACAATCTTGACGGCGATGATTGGACCCAGTTGGGTTGATCCGTAGAAAATGCCGTAGGCGCCGCGCACCAACATCTTGCCCTGCTTGGTAGGGTCCCAGGCGAACGCAAAGCGTGGGCCCAGTCCATGTCCACCTGTGGATGGAAACGGCTTAGGCAGCGTAGTGACTTCGTAGCGAAGTCCGAGTTTCAACGTGAAGTTCGGCCACAGGCGAATATCATCCTGACCATACGCTGAGAAAATAGTGGCGCTCAAAAACACTTCATCGTTGCCGAAGCCTTGAATGAATGCCTGGGGAATCGGCAAGCGACTCAGGTTCGGCAACGACGGCAAGCAGTCGGGCGTCTCCGGCGGACAAAACAGCAACGGCAAATTCGCGCCGATCAGATCAAGAAAGCCGGCCTGCTCGGGCGTGCGCAACGATGGATCGAACGTTTGCAGGGCTGTGAATAGCGGACCACCCAAGGCGGTAAAATCCAGATCACTGAACCTGACCTGCCCGCCCAGTAGCACCGGGATGCCGGTTGTGCCTTTGGGCGCTTCGGCAAAATAATAGTCGAAGCCGACCTTCAACGCATGCTTGCCGCGAGTCCACGAGACATTGTTAACAACCTGCAAGATGTGCTCGGTGCGCGGCTGCGGCAGCAACTCGGCGCGACCAAAGACAATCTGGTCAGTGCCGGCAAAAATCCTCACGTTTGGTCCACGCGCCGGATCAAGGTCATCTACCACTTGTCGGCGGTAACCGTAGAGAAACCGCGTCTCATTCACCAGCGAAGGCCGAATGATCCACGTATTGGAGGCGCCAAGATTATGGTCACGTAATCGTCCGCGTCCGCCGGATGATTCGGCAAACAACCCACCCCATGGCTCCAGATTGCCGTTGATGTGACCCGCATAGGTGTACCTCACCCAGAGCATATCGCTATCAGTCACCTTGAAATCGCTGCGACCGAGCACAGAAGCTAATCCTTCGCTGAACGGAATCTCGCCATTGCGCAACGTACCTGGTGAAAAGCCGATGCGCCGACCGGCTGCTACGACGGCATCGCTGATCGTCACTACGTTGGTATCTTTCAAGCTCAACCGCTCAAACGAACCGAAGAAAAAATGATGGTCTTTCTTGATCGGGCCGCCCAACGTGCCTCCGTACTGGTATTGCTCAAACGGCGGGACTGTGCGCGCAAAAGCATTGCGGGCATTGAGAGCATCGTTGCGGATGAAGGTAAAGAGCGTGCCGCGCAGATCGTTCGTGCCGCCGCGCGTCACGATATTAATCACGCCACCCAGCGCCCGCCCAAATTCAGCAGAGTAGCTGTTATTGATCACCTGAAATTCCTGGACCGCTTCCTGGCTGAACGTAGCGCGAACGGAACTGGAACCATAATCGTTGTTGTCCAAGCCATCAATCGTGATGTTATTTTGCCGCGCGCTCTGGCCATTGAAACTCAACCCACTGGTGGCCGCTGCGCCTTGCGCCGGCATGCGATCAACGGTGACCGCCGATGTGGTCAGCGTGAAATCCAAGAAATTGCGGCGATTGATCGGCAGATTATCAATCTTCTGCTGATCAATCGTGGTGCTGGTTTGCGTGCGGGTCAACTCAATCAACGGCGCTTCGCCGATGATGTCCACGGCTTCCTCAAGGCGTCCGGCCATGAGTGTGAAATTCAATTCCACCGTCTGACCGATCGTCAGTCGAATACCTTTGAGCGTCTGAGGAGCAAAGCCTGAGCGTTCAGCCGTCACATCGTAGACGCCCGGCGGCAACAGGACAATCGAGAAGGCGCCCTCGCCATCAGTGGTGGTCTGCCGAGTCAGGCCAGTGGCCGTATTTTTTGCTGTGACACTCACGCTGGGCACGACGTCGCCCTGTTGGTCCTTGACGACTCCAATCACAGAGGCTGTGGTCGAGCCGCTGGACTGACCGTACGTCACTGCGCACATGCTCCCCAGCAGTATGAACGTGAGCAACGTGCTCAACCAAATTGCCAACGCAGATGAATAGCGACGATGCTTCATCACGACCACTCCTCGTCTGAAAATAATCTCATGGTCAGAGTGCGCCTTAATTCAATCAAGTTCCTCTGAGGTTGTCAACTTGTCCTTAGAGGGGCAGGCCGCTTGGTCAACAGAGTTGTTAGCGTGCTACGAAACGCGGCGCGCCGTGCCGACGAGCAGGCGGCACACATTCAGAATGACACCCTGCAGGTGAACCAAGACGTTGACTGCCACGGGGACTGCAACATTACTTCTGCACCTGTTTCAACCCCATGAAACATGGCATTTTCGGAATTTTTGCCAGCTTGACACTCAAAATGATCTTGGCTATCCTACACGCTTTCTCCCTGCAAAAGGGATCGGAGTGTAAGACCTATGAGTACATATTTCCCATCAGGGAAGAATTTGGAAGCGCAGCGGGTGTGGTATCTGGTGGACGCTCGTGGATGCACGGTTGGTCGGTTGGCCTCTCGGATTGCCCCAATCTTGATGGGGAAGAACAAGCCCTCTTATACACCCTTTTTGGATGTCGGCGATCATGTCATCGTGATCAACGCTGCCGAAGTCCGGTTCACCGGCAACAAATGGGATGAGAAGCTCTATCGTCGTCATTCAGGTTACCCCGGTGGATTGAAAGAGACTTCAGCCCGCAAGCTGCTGGCCACCCACCCGGAACGAATCATTGAATATGCTGTGCGGCGTATGCTGCCGAAGACCAAATTGGGTGAGAAGATGTTCAAAAAATTGAAGGTCTACGCCGGCAGCGAGCATCCGCATCAAGCGCAGAAGCCGCAGCCGCTTTCGTGGCGCACAAGCGAATAGGGTTATTCATGGCAGATGTGATTCAGTATTACGGAACTGGAAGACGAAAAACCTCGGTGGCCCGCGTCTTTCTCCGCGAAGGAACTGGGCAAATTACCATCAACCGACACCCGTTGGAAGACTACTTCCCGGTCAAACGTCTGCAAACGGCGGTGCGTCAGCCGCTGATGTTGACGGACACGCTCAATAAGTTCGACGTTTACATTACGGCCAAAGGTGGCGGCATCACAGGTCAAGCCGAAGCGATTCGACATGGCATCACGCGCGCTCTTATCGAATTCAATTCTGACTTACGCCCGAAGCTGAAAGAGGCCGGATTCGTCACACGGGACCCGCGCGTCAAAGAGCGCAAGAAATACGGACAACCGGGCGCTCGCAAACGCTTCCAGTACTCGAAACGTTAACGCCATGTGGGTTGAGCGAATGATCTGTTGCCAGGCGCTGCCAAGCCGCGTTCCACCGCCGTTGGCCGGCCCAAGCGATATGTCAATCTGTTTTACGCAATCCATTGCTGGTTCCATGGATTGGTTGCCTCTGGCTTTCCAGCTCGAGGCGCGAGCCAGCGATTAACCAAACCAATCAGGAGGATACGCTTTGGTACAAATTTCCATGAAAGAATTGCTCGAAGCCGGCGTTCACTTCGGCCATCAGACGCACCGCTGGAATCCCAAGATGAAGGAGTTCATCTTTGGTGAGCGCAACGGGATTCACATTATTGATCTGCAAAAAACGCAACGATACTTCCGCGAAGCGATGAACTTTGTAACGGAGGCGGCCAGTCAAGGAAAGACGTTTCTCTTTGTCGGCACCAAGCGCCAAGCGCAGGACGCTGTCGCCGAAGAGGCGCAACGCTGTGGTCAGTTCTATGTGAATCAACGATGGCTCGGTGGATTGTTAACCAATTTTCAGACCATCCGCAAATCTATTGACAAACTGCACGAGCTGGAGCAAAAGAGAGCCGATGGCAGCTACGCGCGGCTGCCCAAAAAAGAAGTCATTCGGCACGAACGCAAACGCGAAGCGCTGGAGAAGAATTTCGCCGGCATCAAGAATATGACTCGGCTGCCTGATGTGCTGGTGGTCATTGACACTGATAAAGAAGAAACGGCGGTGCGTGAAGCGCGACGGCTCAACATCCCGATTGTTGCCATCGTGGACACGAACTGCGACCCAGACGGCATCACCTACCTGATTCCGGGCAATGACGACGCGCTGCGGGCTGTTCGACTGTTCGTCTCGAAAATTGCCGATGCCATCATCGCGGGTCAACAAATCGCCGCCAAGGATGCTACTGAAGCGGCGCTGGCGGAAGCGGCGGCGCAACCTGCCGCTAGCGCGGTGCCGGAACCAGCTTCGATCGAAGCAACACCAGCCGATATGGAAAGCATCGTCGTTGCGCCAACCTCGGAGACGGCGTCTTCAGAAATCGCGTCGGCTGATAAGGGATTTTAGATGTTGGCTGATAAGGGATTTTAGATTGGAGGTCATTGCATGCCAGAAATCTCGGCTCAAGATGTGAAAGCGTTGCGCGATAAAACGGGCGTCAGCATCATGGAGTGCAAGGCGGCGCTGATGGAAGCCAACGGCGACCAAGAGAAAGCGATCGAAATCTTGCGCAAGCGCGGCCTGGCCCAAGCGCGCAAGCGCGAAGGCCGCGCCACAACGGAAGGTGTGATCGGCTCGTACATTCACACCGGCGGCAAGTTTGGTGTGCTGGTAGAAGTCAATTGCGAATCGGATTTTGTCGCTCGCAATCAAGAGTTCCAACAGTTTGTCCACGATGTGGCTATGCAAATCTGCGCAGCCGAGCCGCTCTATGTGCGCCGCGAAGACATCCCGGCAGACGTGCTGGAACGGGAGCGCCGGATTGCTCGCGAACAAGCCTTGTCTGACCCCAAGATGCAGGGTAAGCCGGAAGCAGTGATCGAAAAAATCATCGAAGGCCGACTGGCTAAGTTTTTCGCTGAAACGGTGCTTGAAGAACAACCATTCATCAAGGATCAAACAACGACGATTGGCGACTTGGTGAAAGGTATGATTGCCAAGACCGGCGAGAACATCCGCATTCGGCGGTTCACGCGATACAAGCTGGGCGAAGACCTGAACTCAGGCCCATCGTCCGAATCGGCGGCCGGTTCGTAGGCTCGGCAAGCCCCTCGACAGAGAGGGGCTTTGTTTTTTCAGACATCCTGTGCTCATGACAGACACAACACCGCAACCCATCTACCGTCGCATCTTGCTCAAGCTCAGCGGCGAAGCCCTGCGCGGCGACAAACCATTCGGTATTGACCTGGAAACTGCCACGGCCATTGCCAACGAGATCCGCGACGTGCATGCATTAGGTGTGCAAATCGCCATTGTCATTGGCGGAGGCAACATCATTCGGGGCTCAGAAGCGATTCACTTCGGCATTGATCGCGCCTCAGCCGATTATATGGGCATGTTGGCCACCGTGATTAACGGACTCGCCCTGCAATCCACATTAGAAA
The DNA here is from genome assembly GCA_025054955.1 of Blastocatellia bacterium. Classification (NCBI taxonomy): domain Bacteria; kingdom Pseudomonadati; phylum Acidobacteriota; class Blastocatellia; species Blastocatellia bacterium. The sequence goes on from JANWZE010000108.1 coordinate 50,129, forward strand.
ATCTGGGTGTCCCTACGCGCGTGCTCACAGCGATAGAAATTCGCCAAGTGGCCGAACCATTCATTCGGCGACGCGCTATTCGACATCTGGAAAAAGGGCGAGTGGTCCTGTTGGCGGCAGGCACAGGCAATCCGTACTTCACCACTGATAGCGCAGCAGCCCTGCGCGCACTTGAACTCAAGGCGGACGCACTGCTGAAAGCAACGAAAGTGGATGGCATCTATGAAGCCGATCCTGTCGTCGTCAAGGATGCGTTGAAGATTGACCAACTCTCGTATTTCGATGTGATCGAACGCGGCTTGCAGATCATGGATACATCGGCGATCTCGTTGTGCATGGACCATGCCATGCCGATCATCGTGTTCAATCTGCGAGTGCCGGGCAATATCCGCCGCGTCGTGATGGGCGAACCGGTGGGTTCTCGCGTCGTCCCGGCAACAGCTTCTTGATAGGAGGAGAGCCCCTATGACTAAAGCTGAAGTGCTCACTGACGCTAAGAAACGCATGGATGCAGCCATCGAAGACGTGCGCAAGAAACTGGCCTCGCTCCGCACGGGGCGCGCTTCGCCCGCCATCCTCGATCATATTCAGGTCGAATATTACGGCACGCCGACACCTCTGAATCAGGTGGCCCAAATCCACGCGCCAGAATCCTCACTGCTGACCATTCAACCTTACGACCCCACAGTCCTCCCTGCGATCGAGCGCGCCATTCTCAGTTCCGACCTTGGGTTGACTCCTTCCAATGATGGTCGCATCATTCGCTTGCCGATCCCGGCGCTGACCGAAGAGCGGCGCAAGCAACTGGCTAAAGTGGTCGGCGAAATTGCCGAAGAGCACCGGACGGCGATTCGCAACATCCGCCGCGATGCCAACGACCAGCTCAAAAAACTCCTCAAAGAGAAACTCATCTCCGAAGACGAAGAACGTCGCGCCTTAGACGATATCCAGAAATTGACGGATGCGCACATCCAAAAAATCAACGAGGTGGCCAAAGCCAAAGAGCAGGAGATCATGCATGGATGATCCGGCCTGCCAGACGAGCGAGTAAACACTCGCTCTGGTTCTGTCCCCTTGCGTGAATCAGACCACACATGATTGAAACAACGGCGAGCAGCGTCTCTTAGCCCATCCGTCAGGGAATCCCCTCTATGCAACATCACGCCACGAAGCATGAAAATGGAGCACACAGGCAGGAATGCCTGTGCCACATTCTCGAAGGAATCGTCCCTATGCAACATCACACCACAATGCATGAAAACGGATTACAGGCGGGAACGCCTGTGCCACATTCTCAAGGGGATCGTCCCTATGCAACATCACGCTACGAAGGATGAAAATGCGATTCTTTCGTGAACGTCGTGTGTTTCGTGGGCTATTTTCGAACGAGCTGACGAGAGAGCGCGCATGAACCGTGAGTTTGAAAATGCCATGGCCGCGGAGCGGATCACTGACTGTAGCCACGCACTTCAGTGCACGGTGGGCAGCCTCGTCAGTGTATCGTCAGGTGAGCGAGGGCTGAGTCTCTCTCCAGCCACCGTTCAATCGTCGCTGACGCGACGTCCGATATGGACCGATGGAACGTTCTCGGCGTTGAAACGCCGAGCTACATTCAGGTTGCCGCGCTGCGGCGCGTTTTTGCACCGGCTTCGGACACCGAAGAATTGCCCATCAATACACCTTCACCACGAACGTCCCAAGCAGCAGCCTCCGATTTTCTGATGGCACCTGGCATTCCTCATCCTACGCTCATTTCTGCTGAGCCGCGCAAGTGGCTTGTGACAACGTTGTCAGATGTGTGAACCGCGCAAGCGGCGCATGTGAAGGTAGCCAGACGTGCAACCTCTGGAACAACCGAGCGAACAATAGTGGCGCGTCTGCGGCGCGCCGAGATGTGCGCATTTGTGGCCAGCGATTGGAAACCATGAACAAAGGGCGTCCACACAGGGACGCCCCTGGTCTTAACTTTTATTCGTGCTAGTGCTGGAGATGGCCGTTTTGCTCCGCTCGCGGTGAGCGCCTAGGCCTTGGCCTGCTGACTTGAAATGTTCGGGGTACTGGCCTGCATAGTCATCCACCAATGCGCCGCGCACCTGCTTGGTAAAGATCAAATTGTTATTGTGTGGATCGCGGTCAACGATGACTAAGTCGCCGATTTCGATTTGTCCTGTGGCAATCAGATTGGAAAGCGGGAACACGAGGAACCGCTCAATCGAGCGTTTCAGGTGGCGAGCTCCGTATTTGTAGTCAGTGCCTTCTTCGAGTAACAACTGTTTGGCCGCGTCGGTGCAGGAGAAGACAAATTTGGGTGCGCTCGACTTCAAAATCCGCTCCTGAACCTGTCGCAGTTCAATCTCCAGAATGCGCTGCAAGTGCTCCTCGCGGAGCGAACGAAACACGACGACCTTATCAATCCGGTTCATGAATTCCGGGGAGAACTTGCGCTTAGCAGCGTCCAACGCTGTGCGATAAATTTTCTGATCGAGCACGGAATCCTCTTGCCCCTGTTGGGGAGCAAATCCAATGCCGCCGGAGATCAACTCGCTCATCTCCTTTGTGCCGAGATTGGAAGTCATGATGATCATGCAGCGCGAGAAATCAACGCGCCGGTTGTCCCCCAAGGTTAACGTCGCCTTATCCAAAATCCCCAACAGTAACTGCCACAACGCATCAGAGGCTTTTTCAATTTCGTCAAACAGGACAAACGTGAGCTTCAGTTGATCGGTATGACACCGGTCGAGGTTTTCCTGTGTCAGCAGCGGGGTCGTCTCTCGGTGACCTAAGTAACCAGGCGGCGAGCCGATGAGTTTGGCAATTTCATGGCTGTGTTGGAATTCGCCACAATCAATTTTGACCACCGCGTTGGCGTCACCAAACAAGACTTCGGCTGCTGCCTCAACGACGCGCGTTTTGCCGGAGCCGGTTGGGCCGAGAAATAGCATCGTTCCGATGGGGCGGCCCGGCGGATTCAACCCGGCTAGATAGATTTGATAAAGACCAACCATGCGCCGAATAGCGCGGTCTTGACCGACGATCAGTTCTGAGAGTTTCTCGCCAAATCGGAGAGCGTCTGGGTGCTTACGTTCAGGGTCGAGTTGCTGGGTCGCCATCGTCGTCATACGGCATTTCCTCCGGTGACTGAGTGCTGCTCATCACATGTGCGCTCTGTTTTCACACCCGCTTAGACGTACCAATGTGAGTTTTCGGTTGGCTACACCCTACGGGCGATGATTTCGCCCGGAAGGCTGATTTTATGGAAACGCTACATTCAGGGCAAGGATTATTTAGGTGGCGCGTCCGCGTCGGTGACGACCTGAAATCGGCGCAATACAACCGGCTCAATCGGCGCGTGCGCCGCGTCGGTCTTGAGGGCAGCAATCTGATCGAGCACCTCCATGCCTTCCAGCACGCGACCCCATGCGGTGAACTTTCCGTTCAGATGCGGAGCCGGCGCCAAGCAGATGAAAAATTGAGAATCGGCGCTGGTAGGCTCGCTTTCCCCTCGCATAAGCATCATACCAACGGTGCCGCGCTCGAAAGGAATCTGATTGAACTCCGGCGCAAGCCAATCACCGGACCGACCTCGCCCCCAATACTGACGATCTGCGTGGCGCGTCATCGGATCGCCTCCTTGCAGGATGTAGCCCGGCATAATGATATGAAACGTCGTGCCATCATAGAATCCGCCGCCGGCCAGCGTAATAAACCGCCTGACATGATTGGGCGCAGCTTCCGGATACAGCCCGATGGTGAATGAGCCGCGATCTGTCTGTACAATGACGCGGCAGCGTTTCATATCAGCGACCGAAAGCGTCGGGCGAATAACGACCGACTTAATTTCAACCCGTTGCTTGGCGATCTGGTTGGCGTCAACAGGGGTCTGGGCAATCGCCTCGACGACTTCAATGCCGCGGACGACGCGACCAAACGCCGTATATTCGCGTGTCAGGTGCAACTGATCGGTGACGCAGATGAAAAACTGTGATCCGGCGCTGTTGGGAGCGTTCGGTCTCAACACAGCGCCGACAGTGCCGCGGAAGAAAAGTCGGTCATTGAACTCGGCCTTCAGTTGATCGAGGCCGCCTGTCCCCAGTTTGTGACGTGGCGTGCGCGGGTCGCGGCTCAACGGATCGCCGCCTTGAATGAGGGCTTGCGGGAGTATGCGATGAAATGTTGTGCCGTTATACAAGCCCCGGCGGGCCAACTGCACAAAATGAGCGACGTGCTGAGGCGCATCCCGGGGAAAAAATTCAATGGCAATCTCACCCTGGTCGGTGACGATGACAGCTTGAAGGTTCTCATAGTTCTCCGACACAGCCGGTTCCGCCGTGGATGCAGCCGGCGGCGAGGAGGCCGTCGGCGCCGCCTTCTGCTTGGATTTCGCTTTGCCACGTTGGATCGTCTCCCCAGCTACGCTCTGACTTACCAACGCTCCAATCAATCCACAGCAGATGTACAACCCGACTATCGGAATGATACGGCGATGCTCGGTGTTCATGATGACTCTCTCCTCAGCCATCATCAAGGGCTGCGCATATCTTGCGGCAGCGATTGACCGGTTAATCCTGCTCGCTGCCTTAACGTATTGAGCACGCTTTTCAAATCAAGTCCACGATGGACCATGAGCACGAGGAGGTGATAGAGCACATCGGCCAGATGGCCACTGAGTTTTTGCTGGGCATTGTTCTTGGCAGCGATCAGCGTCTCGGTGACGTGTTCGTTGAGCTTCTTTAAGATCAGGTCGAGGCCGCCTTGAAACAGGTGCGCTGTATAGGAATTAGCCGGTCGCTCTCGCTCGCGTTGTTCAATCAGTTGAAACAACTCGCTGAGCATGAGTCCGATTTCCATCGAGCGCATATTGACGATGGACACATCGCTGGCCGGCGTGTCTGGCTTGATCCAACTGGCAGGAACGGTCACTTCTTCATGCAGCGGCGCGGCCGACGTCGAACTTTCCACTTGAATAATGAGCGCGTCGCCATCCCCATCGGCAATCACATCAACGACCCGTTGCCGCTGACCGGCGATCTCCGGCTGTTGTCGCACGCCCTGCGTAGCCGGGTTCCAAAAGTGCGCGATGCCGGTTCGCAACGTCAGCGCCAACGCTTCCTGGTTCATGTAACAGAACATGAGGACCTGACGATGTAAGCGGTCTTGCACAATTGTCGGAATCAATCCGCGCTCGTCGAATTTGAGATTCTGTAACACCATACCTCGATACGAGGCCATATATTATTGATGCCCCTACAGACCGTCAATGGCCGCGCTTGCCGTTGGGCTGGGGCATCTGTTAAGGTGTTGAAGATGATTTCAGTGGACGAAGCTCAACGCATGATTCTTGATCGCGTCCCCGTGTTACCGACTGAGATCGTTGCGTTGTCGGAGACGACAGGTCGCATACTGCGGCAAGACATCTACGCCGACATGGACATGCCGCCATTTGATCGCGCGCGCATGGATGGTTATGCGCTGCGAGCTGCTGACCTCGCCATTGTGCCCGCTCGATTGCGTGTGCTTGGCCAACTAGCAGCAGGTCAGCAATTCGACGGTCAGGTGGGACCCGGTCAAGCCGTCCGTATTATGACCGGCGCGCCAGTGCCAGACGGCGCCGACGCCGTGCAGAAAGTTGAAGCAACGGCAACCGACCAACAGACGGTCACGATTTACGAATCAGTCAAGGTCGGCCAGTTCATCACACCTCGCGGCAGCGAAGCGACACGCGGCCAACACTTGATTGCCGCAGGCCAGCGCATTACTCCTGCCGACATCGCCGTGATGGCGACGTTTGGCTATGCCCAGGTGCGCGTTTCCCAATCGCTAACCGTCAACGTATTATCAACAGGCAACGAATTGGTTGAAGTCAACCAAACGCCTTCCATCGCCCAAATCCGCAACTCCAATGGCTATGCGTTGCGCAGCTACCTTGATCAACTTGGCGCGCGCAGTAGCTTCCTGGGCATCGTGCCCGATGATGAAGAACTGATCTTGCAGCGCATCAAGGCGGCGCTGCCACAATGTGACGTCTTGATCCTCTCCGGCGGCGTTTCGATGGGCGACTATGATCTGGTCAAACATGCGCTCCGACGGCTTGGCGCCGATATTGTGTTCGACCGCGTCTGCATTCATCCGGGTAAACCAACGGTCTTCGCCCTGCTGGAGCACAAGCCCGTTTTTGCGTTGCCGGGTAATCCTGTATCGGTAGCTGTGACGTTTCTTAACTTTGTCTACCCGGCGCTCAACAAGATGATGGGCGCCCGCGACATCTTCCTGCCAAGTTTCAGGGCAATCCTTGAAGCAGACGCCAAGCACGCGCCGGACCGACGCAGCTATTTGCCAGGTCGTTTGACCAGCCGAGAGGGGCAGCTCACGGTCGCACCGCTCAGATGGGGCGGCTCCTCGGACCTCATTGCCTTCCGACACGCCAACGCTTTGATCATCGTGCCTGAAGGCCTTTCGCTCATTCAAGCCGGCCAACTGTGTCACACCATCCTAATTCCTCACATGTCATGGGCGAGCGCCGCCGCCAAAGAGAGCCAACCAATCAGGTGACAAAAGCGATCATGCGACAACGCAGGACAGATAAGCAACAACTCAGTCATGCCGACGAAATAGGCCGAATCAAGATGGTCAATGTTGGATCGAAGCCAATCACTGAGCGCACAGCGGTGGCCAGCGGCTTCGTGCGCATGAGCGCTGACACGCTGGAGGCAATCCGAGCGCACCAAACGCCGAAAGGGGACCCACTGGAAACAGCACGAGTAGCTGGTATCATGGCAGCCAAACGGACAGCCGAGCTGATTCCACTGTGTCACCCGCTGATGCTGACACACATTGACGTGCAATTACAGTTGCAGCAAACCGGCATCGCCATTACCGCAGAAGCCAGCACATCGGCGCAAACAGGCGTTGAGATGGAAGCATTGACCGCTGTAGCGGTGGCGGCGCTGACGCTTTATGACATGTGCAAAGCTGTAGACAAGAACATGGTCATCGGCCAGATTCGGCTGGAGAAAAAAACCGGCGGGCAGTCAGGCGAATATCTCCGAGCTGCGTCCTTGAACGAACCCGAAGTTGAAGTCGGTTGATCCATTGATAGCCATTTTCAATTGCCTTTATCTGCGAGCGCCCACAAACGGGCGCGTTGATGCCTGGTAGCAGGCGTCGCGGCGTAAATGAATTGGCAAACCGCTCCAGATACGGCAGAGTTAATGTCTCTTCCCCACCAGAGGAGTTGTTCATGCCGTCGGTGACGACGCACGCAAAAGATGAGAACGAATCACAAGGCGGAAGCGCCTGTGCCGCATTCTCAGGGGAATCGCTCATGAGCTCCGCGCACGCCACGAACCATGCAAATGGTTATTTGCAGAGGGATCGCCGTTATGCTCCGCGCACGCCACGAATCATGAAAATGGTTATTTTCAGAGGAATCGCCGTTATGCTTCGCGCACGCCACGAACCATGAAAATGGTTATTAGCAGAGGAGTCGGGCGGCCACGGCGAGCCGCCCGTACAGGGTGGCTGTGGGCCCGCGTTTTTGCCAGGAAAGCGGGCCGGCCTGTATGGGGGCCTCGCTGTGGGCCCCCGCGTCGAATGCGTGTGAGTGGATAGGACCGAATTCTTCAACCCGCAACAATCGGTACTGTCCATCTGTGTTCATCAGTGGTGTTTCCGAGGGATTGCTCAAATGTTATTTTCACGGGAATCGCTCATGGGCTGACGCACGCCACGAATGATGAAAAGACAATTCTTTCGTGAGGTTCGTGTGTTTCGTGGGCGATTTTGAGAGGAGAATAGACCGGGCGGATAGTTACATCAGATTTGACGACCACCCACGCTGACTACCTGGCCACCGCACACCGATTTTTTTCTCTGTCAGAATCGGTGTAATCTGTGGCTTTAGTTCATCGTCTCTGGGCGTCTCCAACCTCCATGAACAACTCTTCCATAAAAGCAGTCGACAAGTTGCCGGCGATGAAATCCGGATGATTCAATATCCCCAGATGCAGCGGAATCGTCGTCTTGATCCCTTCCACAGCAAATCCGTTCAGCACTCGCTTCATCCGCGCAATCGCTTCCTCCCGATGACGACCGCGCACAATCACCTTCGCAACGAGCGAATCGTAATACGGCGGAACCCTGTAGCCAGGATATAGCGCCGTATCAATCCGCACACCCGGCCCACCTGGGATCGTCACCGCCGTTACCAGCCCAGGCGATGGACGAAATGTCTCCGGGTCTTCAGCATTGATGCGACATTCAATCGCATGCCCCCACAACGACACTTGATCTTGGACAAACTCCAGTGGCTCGCCCGCCGCCACGCGTATTTGCGCCCGCACCAAATCAGCATTGACCACCATCTCAGTCACCGGGTGCTCCACCTGAATCCGCGTGTTCATCTCCATGAAGTAAAACTGCTCGCCGTCAAACAAAAATTCCATCGTGCCCGCATTCGTATAACCAACTTCGCGCGCCGCTTTGGCGGCCAATCCGCCAATGTAGGCGCGCATCTCAGGCGTCATGACAACCGAGGGCGATTCCTCCAGTAGCTTCTGATGCCGACGCTGAATTGAACATTCGCGCTCGCCCAGATGCACGACGTGGCCGCGTTCATCAGCCATGATCTGAATTTCAATGTGTCGCGGGCGTTCCAGATACTTTTCAATGTAGACCCCACCATCACCAAATGCAGCGAGAGCTTCAGCGCGAGCCGATTCTAACGCACCAGCTAACTCGGCTTCGGATCGCACAATACGCATACCGCGCCCACCGCCGCCAGCCGTCGCTTTGATGATCACCGGCCACCCGATACGCTGAATCGCCGCCAACGCCTGCTCATAATCTTCAACAATCTGATCGCTGCCAGGCAGGATGGGTAATCCAGCGGCTTTCATCGCTTCACGCGCACGGGCCTTGTCACCCATGAGACGAATCAGTTCCGGCGGAGGACCGATGAACTTGATGTTGCAAGCATGGCAGATTTCAGCAAAATGCGCGTTCTCGGCAAGAAATCCATAGCCCGGATGAATCGCATCCACGTCGCTGATCTCGGCCGCGCTGATCACCGCCGGAATGCTCAGGTAACTTTGTGACGCCGGAGGCGGCCCGATGCAAATCGCCCGATCAGCCAATTGCACATGCAAGGCATCACGGTCAGCTTCAGAAAAAACTGCCACCGTCTCAATGCCCAGCTCCTGACAGGCCCAAATCACTCGGCAAGCGATTTCACCTCGATTGGCTACTAATACACGTTTGAACATAGCTCGTGGTCCGTGATCCGTGGTCCGTGATTCGTGATCCGTGGTATGTGATTCGTGGTCCGTGACTCGTGATTCGTGGTCCGTGATCCGGCGCCCGTAATCCGTGATTCGTGATCTGTGATTCAACTTGGGAGCCACGCGCTACATTCCAGGAACCACGATCCACAAACCACGGATCATGATTCACAAACCACGAACCACGAGCCACGAATCACGGTCTACGATTCACGATTCACGAACCACGAGCCACGAATCACGAACTCGGTTTGATTGCAAACAATGGCTGGCCGTATTCAACCGGCTGGCCGTTTTCCACAAGTATACTCATCACCTCGCCGGCCACATCTGAAGGCACTTCGTTCATCAACTTCATCGCCTCGACGATGCAGAGGACCGTACCACGTTCAACACGGTCGCCAACCTGCACAAATGGCGCTGCTGTGGGACTCGGCGAGCGATAAAATGTGCCGACCATCGGCGAGCGAATCAAGTGCAGGTCAACATCAGCCACAACGCCGGTTGTTTCCGGTTGCAAAGCCGGCACGGGTTGTTGCGTCGGGACCACGTCTGCTGTCGCCGGTGACACAACAGGCCCGGATGCCACCATCGGCATCGGTGGCGCAGGGGCCGGCCCTGCCGCAGGTGGCGGCGGTGGCGTGTGCATTCGCTTGATGCGCAGCCTGAAATCACCGCGCTCCAGTTCGAATTCGGCAAATCGTTTTTCGTCTACCAACCGAATGAGTTGTTTGATCTCGTTTAAGTCCATAATGACCTCGCCCGTTTGCGCTAGGGCGCGCGCTGTGTCACCAAGCATGACCGCGACAACACGATCAATTCCTTCGATCCAGCCGATGCCCCACTACCACACAACATCAAGCAAGCTCCAGATGACCGCTACAACACGATCAATTCCTTCGATGCGGGTGTCAAGACCTGGCAACCTGTCTCCATCACCAACACCATGTCTTCAATGCGAACGCCACCCCATTCGGGCAGATAAATACCCGGCTCGACCGTCACCACAGCGCCCGCCGGCACCCGCCCATCGGCTGTCTTGGCCAAGCGCGGCGCTTCGTGCACTTGCAGCCCGATACCATGCCCTGTGCTATGCCGATACTGATCACCAAAGCCAGCAGCAGTAATGACATCACGGGCCAGCGCATCAATCGCCTTGCATTCCATGCCGGCGCGCATATTTTCTTCGCAATGAAGTTGCGCTTGCAAGACTGTTTGATAGATCTGCCGGGCGCGAGCATCCGGCGTGCCAACATACACGGTTCGGGTCATGTCGCTGCAATAACCGTCCAGCACGATGCCAAAATCGAAGACGATGAATCCCTGGCCAATCCGTTTGTCTGATGCTACACCGTGCGGCATAGCCGAACGCTCACCCGACGCGACAATCGTATCAAACGACATTTTCTCAGCGCCACGTTGGCGCAAACGATATTCCAGCTCTGCTGCCAACTCGCACTCCCGCACACCGGGCTTGATCTGATCAATCAATGTCTGAAAAACCTCTGCGGTTAGCTCAATCGCCCGACGAAGCCGCTGCACTTCTTCCGGCTCTTTGACCATACGCAGCGATTCCACAATCTGGCTGGTCGGCACCCAATGAACGTTTCCTTCCACCTGTGACAACAGGTGATTGAGTTGCTGATAGGTGAGAGCCGCTGACTCGAATCCAACTCGTTGCACGTGAGCGCGCTCAATCACCTGCCCGACCGTCTTGAAATAGGATTCTTCCACAAGAACAATCGGGTTTGCGACTTGCTGACTGGCTTGAGTCAGGTAGCGCGAATCGGTGATCAATACGGTCTCCGCCAGCGAAAGCAACAGCATCGCCGTGCTGCCGGTAAAGCCCGTCAGATAGCGGATATTAGGCGTTTCTGTGACCAACAGCGCATCCAAGCGTAGCTGTTGCATCTGCTGGCGGACGCGCTCTTGACGTTCACGCGTTGATTGACTTTGCTGCGTTGATGGCTGCTGGTTCATAGAAAAATGCCCCAACTATCAACCCGGATAGTTGAGGCAGCACTGTTGAGAACATCGGTTTAGCGAGTCTGTTTCTTCTTGTCGTCTTTGGTAGTGGCCGGCCTGTCAACCAACTCAATCAATGCCATATCCGCGCCATCGCCTTTGCGCCAACCGAGTTTGACAATGCGCGTGTAACCGCCCGGACGCTCCATAAAGCGAGGCCCGATTTCATCAAACAGCTTTTTCAGCGCCAGCGGCGCGCCGGTCCGGTCAATGATTCGCTTTGAACCGCCATGAGGCTTGAAACGAATCTCGCCGTGGCCGCCGATGAAATAGCGGGCCGCCAGCCGTCGGTAATTGAGCGTTTGTGCCGGCGTCTGAGCTGCCAGGCCGCGCTTGGCCAGCGTAATGGCGCGTTCGGCAAATGGACGGAGTTCTTTGGCCTTGGCCAGCGTGGTGATGACTCGCTCTTTAATCATCAACGAGGTACATAGGTTGCGAAGCAGCGCCTTGCGATGCTCCGACGTGCGTCCCAGTTTGCGATGTGCCACCCTGTGTCTCATAGTTTCACTCTCCCGGCCTGATCGCCGCCATGTCAAGCGCGACGGTCGGCCGCTTGCCCGGTCTCATCAATCACCATGCCCAGCCCAAGCCCCATTTTGGCCAACACATCCTTGACTTCATTGAGCGACTTGCGGCCAAAATTCTTCATCTTCAACATGTCGCTCTCTGTTTTTTTCACCAAGTCTCGGATGGTGGTGATATTGGCGTTCTTCAGACAATTGAAGGCGCGCACCGACAATTCGATTTCATCAATCGAGCGGTTCAACAGCTCGGCCGAGATTGATGGTTTTTCGGTGATCGGTTCGGGCACCACCTCTTCCGGCTCTTCTTCTTCAAAGTTGATGAAGATGACCATGTGATCTTTGACTGTCTTGGCGGCGATGCCGATTGCATCAGCCGGATGGATAGCGCCGTTTGTCCACACTTCAATGGTCAATTTGTCGTAATCGGTCGCTTGACCCAAGCGGGCCGGTTCAACCCGGCAATTGACCTTGCGCACCGGCGAATGAACGGAATCCACCGGAATATAGCCGACCGGCAAATCGTCATCGAAGTTCTGCTCAGCGGGAACGTAGCCGCGTCCCCACTTGAGTCGCATTTCAATGTTGAGCGAGCCGCCTTCGGCCACAGTGCCAATGTAGATATCCGGGTCTAAGACTTCCACGTCGCTGTCCGTTTCAATATCACGCGAATACATTTTGCCCGGCTCCAGGCGCACGGCCCGTATAGTCTTAGGCCCCGGCCCGTGCATACGAAATGGAATGCGCTTCAAATTGAGGATCACATCGGTGGCATCTTCGACGACGCCGGGGATTGGTGAAAACTCGTGCAGAACGCCCTCAATGCGCACGGCCGTAATGGCCGGCCCTTCGATGGACGACAGCAACGCGCGTCGGATGCTGTTGCCCACCGTCGTGCCAAATCCGCGCTCAAATGGCTGGGCATAAAACTTGCCATAGCGATCCGTCAGGGTTTCTTGCTCACAAGCTAAACGCTTCGGTTTCTGGAACCCGACCCAGTATTGCATGGTTATTTCTCCACTTCACTTCGAGTACAGCTCAACAATGAGCTGTTCGTTAATGTCTTGTGTAATCGAATCCCGTGTCGGTAAGGCGACGACACGCCCGCGCAGGTTCTCGGCATCGGTAATCTGCAACCACGCCGGGCGACCGCGCCCACCCGACGTCTGAAACGCTTCTTGAATGTGCACGTTCTGCCGCCAGCGCGGCGCAATGGCGATTTCATCACCCGGTTGCACCTGGAACGAGGGGATGTCAACGCAACGCTCAACATCACCGCGCTTGACCATCACGTGACCATGTTCCACATGCTGCCGCGCTTGAGCACGAGAAAAGGCGAATCCCAATCGGTAAACCACATTATCCAGCCGTCGTTCCAGCAACATCAGCAAGTTTTCACCTGTCACACCCTTTTGCCGCGCCGCGCGCTGAAAGTAGCGCCGGAACTGGCGCTCCAGCACGCCATAGATGCGTCGCACTTTCTGCTTTTCCCGCAACTGCTCGCCATAGCCGATCAGACGCGCGCGACGCGCCATCCGCCCATGCTGCCCTGGCGGGAAAGTGCCTCGTTTATCAATCGCGCACGATGGCTTGTAACACCGTTCTCCTTTGAGAAACAGTTTCATGCCTTCGCGCCGACATAACCGACATTTTGCATCTCGATATGCTGCCATATCACTCCTTTGTTCGTGAACAGTGGGCAGCAGCGAGTGGACAGGGATCAGTTCAAATTCTCACGTTGCTCTCCACTGTTCACTGTCTACTGACCACTGCCCAAAACCTACACACGCCGCCGCTTCGGTGGACGACAGCCATTATGTGGGATCGGCGTCACATCACGAATCACCTTCACATCAAGGCCTGCCGCGTGGACAGCGCGAATCGCTGAATCACGGCCAGCGCCCGGTCCTTTGATCCAGACCTCACAACTGCGCATGCCAAACTGTTCACGCGCCAGCGTCGCGGCTCGCGTGGCCGCTTGTTGAGCGGCAAACGGCGTGCCTTTGCGCGACCCTTTGAAGCCCTGCGCGCCGCCGCTTGTCCATACCAATACGTTGCCATTCATATCGGTGACCGTGACCTGGGTATTATTGAAGGTTGACTTGATATGAACGATCCCTTGCGGGATGACTTTCTTTTCCCGTTTTTTGCCGCTCCGTCGTCCTCGTTGTGTCGCCATCGTTCACCTCACTTCTTGCCCGGCGCTTTCTTCTTCGGCACCGTCGCGCGACGCGGCCCTTTGCGGGTACGCGCATTCGTATGCGTTCGCTGACCGCGCACCGGCAATCCACGCCGATGCCGTAACCCTCGATAGCAGCCGATTTCAATCAATCGGCGAATATCCATTTGAATCTTTTTGCGCAGATCGCCTTCGACGTTCCCTTCCTGGTCAATCACCTGGCGAATGCGCGTCAATTCCTCGTCGGTCAGATCGCGGATTTTCTTATCCTCGCTCACATTGGCTTGCGCCAAAATGGCAGCAGACCGCGACCGTCCGATGCCAAAGATGTATGTCAGGCCAATGACCGCTCGTTTATTGGCCGGTAAATCAACCCCTGCTATTCGTGCCATAATCGTCCTTCACTCAAGATTCATGCTGGCCGCACGTCGCCACGAGCGTTGATGCTACGTTGACCGACTGCCGCCCGATCATCAGATGCTGTAAGCTCATCCTTGCCGCTGCTTATGTTTGGGATTCACGCAGATGACGCGCACGACCCCGTGACGGTGTATGATCTTGCACTTGTCACAGATTTTTTTCACAGATGCTCGAACTTTCATAACCTGCTGCGTCTTTGTATAGAAATTTTCCTCACGAACAAGTGACCGACTATAACACCAATCACCCAGCTTGTAAAGCATTGACTCGATCCGCCACTGAGTCGTCAAGCTGAGTGAGAATGATCGGTCCGTCTTCGGTGATGGCGATTGTGTGCTCAAAGTGGGCCGACGGTTTCCGATCAGCCGTCACCACTGTCCAACCATCAGCGGCGACTTCAACCTGATGCGTCCCCAAGTTCAACATCGGCTCAATCGCCAGCACCAGTCCGGGCCGTAGCTTGGGGCCGGTGCCAGGCTTGCCGTAATTGGGCACTTGAGGGTCTTCATGCATCTTGGTGCCTACACCATGTCCACAATAGTCGCGCACAATCCCATAGCCTCGCGCTTCAGCGTATTGCTGCACAGCATAGGAAATATCGTGTAACCGATTCCCCACGCGCGCTTGTTCGATCGCCCGGTAGAGCGAGGCTTCGGTATCCGCCACCAATTGTTTTACCTCAGGCGGTGCCTCACCGACGATCACCGTCATCGCCGCATCGCCCACATAGCCACGATAGGTCGCGCCGCAATCAATGCCGATAATATCACCTTCGCGCAACTTTCGATCCGAAGGAATGCCGTGCACAATCTCCTCATTGATCGAAGTGCACAACGACGCCGGAAATCCCCGATACCCTTTGAATGTCGGTATAGCGCCACGCGAGCGAATCTTCCACTCAGCGTAGCGATCGAGCTCGCGCGTGGTAATTCCTGGCTCAATCATCGCCCTCAAATCGCGCAGCACTTCCGCCACGATCTGTCCGGCGTGGTGAATCTTCTCGATTTCCGATCTGGTGCGAAGCCGAATCACGCTGCCGCTCCCGTCACTGCTCTGAGAATATCTTCAAACACGTGATCAACCGGTCGCCCCCCATCCACGCTGACCAGCCCGCCATGTTGCCGATAGTATTCAATCACCGGCGCGGTTTTTTCCTCATAGACATCCAATCGGCGACTAACTGCCTCCGGCTGATCATCCGACCGATGAATCAATGGCCCGCCGCAACGATCACACTGGCCAGCCTGCTGAGGCGGCTGAAAATGCAGATTGTAAATCGCCCCACACCGCGAGCAGGTGAGCCGCCCGCCAATCCGTTTGAGTAACACGTCACGATCAGCCGTGACTTCGATCACTGTCAACTCGTTGCCCTGCTCCTGTATCAACCGATTCAATAGCTCCGCCTGATGAACGGTGCGTGGGAACCCATCCAGAATGTACCCATTCTGACAATCAGCTCGCCGTGTGCGTTCTTGAATGATCTCTGCCAGAATATCGTCACTGACCAATTGTCCGCTGGCCAAAATCTCTCTGACGTGTTGCCCCAGCGGTGTCTCATTCTGAGCCATCTCGCGTAACATATCGCCGGTAGAAATCTGGGGCCAGCCAAACCGCTCGGAGAGTAATTTAGCCTGGGTTCCCTTGCCCACGCCTGGCATGCCCATCAACACGATCACTTTAGCCACAGGTTCTTATGTCACCTCATCGCTAGAATCGTCGTCCCCTCAACCGCCGCGCGCGCGGCCCCAATAGCCCATCATAGTGACGCATAATGAGCTGCGACTCAATCTGGCTCAACGTATCCATCGCCACACCGACCACAATCAACAAGGACGTGCCGCCGAAATAGAACTGGAAGCCCAGTCCATCCTGAATCCAATTCAATCCCGGCACAGTAGCCAGGAAATTAGAAATCGGCGGACCGATCCAGGGAATTTCCTGAAACTTAAACCCGGTCAAGATCACTTGTGGGATTAAACAAATGATGGCCAGGTAAATGGCTCCCACCGTCGTCAATCGCGTCAGCACCTCGCTCAAGTATTCGGACGTTCGCTTGCCAGGCCGAATGCCCGGTATAAATCCACCCGCTTTGCGCAAGTTTTCTGCCACCTCATCAGTGTTGAACACAATCGAAACATAGAAGAAGCAGAAAAAGATGATGCATAAGACAAACAACAGATTGTAAAACGGGTGACCGCCGGTATTGAACGTCATCAGGCGATCTTGTAACCACTTGGTAAACTCCCAATCAGTCGGTAAGAACTGCGCCACGGTCGTGGGAAACGCCAAGACCGAGACGGCAAAGATCACGGGGATCACTCCCCCCATGTTGACGCGCAATGGTAGATGCGTCATCTGTCCGCCCATGACGCGCTGACCAACCATTCGCCGCGCATAGCTGACGGGAATTTTCCGCTGACCGCGTTCGACAAAGACGACGGCTGCTACCACAAAAACGAAGACAACTAGCATCATCACGATACCCAACACCGTGATGGGCTCTGCGCCACTGATTTTCTCCCAAATCTGCCGCACGGCCTGCGGCAGCCCCATCACGATGCCGGCCATGATAATCAAGCTAATGCCATTGCCGATGCCACGTTCGGTGATCTGCTCGCCAAGCCACATGATAAACACGGTGCCCGTTGTCCACGTTAACGCGGCTAACGGCACAAACATCTGTGAGCTGATGCCCTGAACCAAGCCGGGTTGCTGCGTCAACCAGTAGGAGATGCCCACCGACTGCATCATACAGAGACCGACCGTTAGGTAGCGCGTATAGCGGTTTATTTTGCGCCTTCCCAACTCGCCTTCTTCCTGCAACGCCTTGATGCGTTCGGACACCACCGTCATCAACTGCATGATAATCGAAGCCGTAATGTAAGGCGTCACACCCAAAGCAAAGATGGACACAACCCGAAGGTTGCCACCCGTAAACAAATCCAACACACCAAGCAGATTATTGGCGACATCTTGCCACAACCGCTCCAGCACTTCCCCGTTGATGCCCGGCGTTTGAATCACCCCGCCGATGCGATACACGACTAACAAGCCAAGCATATAGAGAACGCGCTTGCGCAGGTCGGGAATGATAAACAAGTTGCGAAGCGTTTTTCCTAACCGATCCAACATAGATCACCTCTGCCTCGGACCGTGTCCATATCAGCTCACGAGCTGCGCCGTTCCACCGGCGGCTGTGATCTTTTGCTTGGCCGATTCAGTGAACCGATGCGCCGATATGTGTAACGGTTTTGTCAACTCGCCACGCCCCAGAATGACCACTCCGTCCAGCGTCTTTTTCAGAACGCCGCGTTCTTTCAATGTTTCGGGCGTGACCGTATCACCGGCTGCAAACCACTTGTCAAGCACATCCAGATTCACCTCCGCCCATCGCTTCTTAAAGATATTCGTAAATCCGCGCTTGGGCAACCGTCGCTGCAAGGGCATTTGCCCACCCTCAAAGCCGATCTTTCTTGAATAGCCGGAACGCGACTTCTGCCCTTT
Organism: Blastocatellia bacterium; assembly: GCA_025054955.1. NCBI lineage: Bacteria > Pseudomonadati > Acidobacteriota > Blastocatellia > Blastocatellia bacterium. The sequence continues at coordinate 68,053 of JANWZE010000108.1, forward strand.
ATGACCACGCCCGGCCGTCTTGCCAAGCCCTGAGCCGCGACCAATGCCGCGCCGACGCCGAGCTTTCACCGCGCCTTTGGCCGGTCGCAAATTATGTAATCCAATTGCCATACACGCCTCACCTCAGATCAAGCAACGTCTTGCCGACTCGATTCCTCAACGATTCTCAGGAGGTGGGGGACTTTCGCCACCATCCCGCGTATCCCCGGCGTATCGGGTCGCTCGACAATTTGGTTCAGCTTGGTCAACCCCAACGAACGCACGATACGCTTGTGAGCCGCCGGCCGATTGATCACGCTACGATAATACTGAATCTTAATCGTGCCAGTGCTCTGTCCCGATTGTTTTGCCTTCGTCATAACATTCACCCGTAACCTGGCCGTGAACAGCGCTCAGTGTCTTGATGTTGCCCCACTAACCACTGTTCACTAAAGAATGTCTTCAACCGCCTTGCCGCGCAGCTCAGCGATATACTCGGCGCTACGCATATTCTTGAGCCCTTCAAACACGGCCTTCACCATGTTGTGGGGATTATTCGAGCCGATGCTCTTGGTCAGCACATTTTGGACGCCACAAGCCTGCAACACCGCGCGCACAGGCCCACCAGCGATAACGCCCGTCCCTTCCGACGCGGGCTTGAGCACAACGCGACCGGAGCCAAACCGACCGATCGTCGGATGCGGCAGCGTTGTGCCTTTCAACGGCACGCGAATTAAATTCTTTTTGGCCGACTCCAGCGCCTTCTTAATCGCGGCTGGCACCTCACGCGCTTTACCCAATCCATAGCCGACAACGCCGTGTCCATCGCCGACCACCACCAACGCGCTGAACGAGAGGTTCTTGCCGCCCTTGACCACCTTGCTCACGCGATTGATGCTGACGACGAAATCTTTCAACTCAAGCCCTTCGGCTGAGACATGTTCATGATTCTTCATTCAACCTCCGTCAAACAAGCAGAACAGCGTATGGGGCGTGATGCGGCTGCATCGCGCACCGACCGGCTCTCTGCTCATCATTGCAGCTCGTCATACGCGTTCCACCAACGCTGCTCAAAATTGCAATCCCGATTCGCGCGCTGCATCCGCCAATGCCTTGACAACGCCATGATAGCGACACCCACCTCGGTCAAAGACAATCCGGGTGATGCCCTGATCCAGGGCGCGAGCTGCAATCAATCGGCCTACCTCACGCGCCGCCGCCATGTTGCTGCCCTTGGCGCCCAAACTCTTATCCAGCGTGGAAGCCGCAGCCAGCGTGTTGCCTCGCTCGTCATCAATAAGCTGCACATAAATATGTTTCAGACTGCGATACACACACAACCGCGGCCGCTCGGGGGTGCCGCGCACGCGCTTGCGAATACGAGCATGAACCGCCTGACGCATCTGCCGTCGTGATTTCTGAGCCATATCGTTCCTTACCTCTTGATCCTCCACCATGCGGCGCTAGCCGCCCTTTGTGCCCGCTTTACCCGGCTTTAATCTGACCTGTTCTTCGGCAAACCGGATGCCTTTGCCTTTGTAGGCATCGGGCCGGCGAAGGCCGCGTAAATCGGCGGCCACCTGCCCGACTCGTTGCTTGTCACAACCGGAAATCAGCACCGACATCTGATACTGGTCAATCGGCCGGTTCAGTCGTTCCACCTTGACCTGCAAGTCGGGCGGGATCGGAAACTCAATGGGATGCGAATAACCAAGCGTGAAGTGCACCACGTTGCCTTTGACTTCCGCCTTGTAGCCCACGCCCACGATGCACAACTCGCGTGTGAATCCCTCCGAAACCCCTTTGACCGCGTTGGCAACCAGCGCCCGCGTCAAGCCATGAAGCGCTGCCCACTCATCCCCGGCTCGTTCAACGTGCAACATGCCATCTTCCATCTTCACCGTGATGCCCGACGGCACAGGCGAGCGCAATACGCCTTTGGGTCCTTTGACCTCAACCGCATCGGCGCTGATCTTCACCTCAACTCCCTTTGGAATCGGAATCGGTTTCTTACCAATTCGTGACATAATGAAACTCCCTTGTCCGTGCCTCGTCCGTAGCTGCCCCTCGAACCTACATAGCGCGCCCGAACAACCAATCACGGACTAGTAGACACTACACAACACCTCGCCGCCGATATTGCGACGACGCGCCTCGCGCCCGGTCATCACCCCTTGCGACGTACTCAAGATGCTGATGCCAAGCCCGCCCCGGACACGGGGAATCTCCTGTGCGCTGACATAATACCGTCGGCCTGGCTTGGAGACGCGCTCCAACTGGCTGATCACCGCCTCGCCCTTGGGCCCATATTTCAGGTAGACGCGCAGCACTTTGTGCGCGCCCTCTCCCAGCAGCTTATAGTTGAAGATATATCCTTCCTCTCTCAAGATTCTGGCGATCTCCATTTTGATCCTGGAGGCAGGAATATCCACGCGCTGATGCCGAGCTTTTAATCCATTGCGCATTCGTGTGAGCATATCTGCAATTGGATCCGTCATACCTTCTCCACCTGCGTGGACAGCGGTCGGTGGCCGATCACAACATCTGACTCGCTCGCCACCGCTGACTGTCCACAGCGCCGTTACCAACTCGCTTTGACAACCCCTGGAATGTGCCCTTCTAATGCTAACTCACGGAAGCAGAGCCGGCACAACGCAAACTTACGAAAGAACGACCGTGGCCGACCGCACCTGCGGCAGCGATTGCGATAACGCACAGCGAATTTGGGTTGTCGTCGCATTTTTGCAAAGAAATTTTTTCTCGCCATAAAACCTATTACCGTCTCCTCATTATTCACGGTTCACGAGCGTTGAAATGGGCCTGTCATCACTAGCCCCCTTGTCGGAATGGAACCCCCAGATGGGCGAGCAAGGCGCGCGCCTCTTCATCAGTCTTGGCTGTGGTCACAAGGCAGATGTTCATCCCGCGAGCTTTGTCCACTTTATTGAAATCAACTTCGGGAAACACCAGTTGGTCCTTCAATCCGATGGTATAGTTACCGCGCCCATCAAACGATTTGGGTGAAACGCCACGAAAATCGCGCACGCGTGGCAGCACAATACTGATGAGCCGATCGAGAAATTCATACATGCGGTCGCCCCGCAAGGTCACGGTCACGCCAACGGGCATGCCCTTGCGCAGTTTGAACGCCGCAATAGATTTGCGCGCCCTGGTGATGATAGGACGTTGCCCAGAAATCGCCGCCAGCTCCTCAGCAGCCACATCCAAGACCTTGGGGTTCTGCGTGGCCTCACCCACGCCCATGTTGATGACGATCTTCGTCAACTTGGGAACGGCCATGACGTTCTTGATGTTCAGCTCTTTCATCAACCCCGGGACAACGACCTCGCGGTAGCGCTGCTTCAACCGTGGTACATATTTGGACTTCGTTGCTGCCATTGATTTCACCTTACTGATCAATATTGCCGCCGCACTTTCTGCACAGACGCGTTTTTCTCTCCCCGACGGCGCTCCATTTGACGCGCGTTGGACGATTGCATGCCGGGCAGACCACCATGACGTTAGAGATGTCCACGTAGGATTCTCGTTCTAACACACCGCCGGCCACACCACGACGCGGATCACGCCGCATGTGCCGCTTGATGATCTTGAACCCTTCGACCAACACCTTGCCTTGCCGCGGCTTCACTTCAATGACACGCCCGCGCCGTGGCACTAATCTGCCTGAGGCATCGCGTTCCATCGGGCTACCCGTCAACAGGATCACCGTATCGTTTTTCCTGACATGCACGCCGCTCATCTCAAATCACCTCCGGGGCCAACGAGACGATTTTCATAAACCGCTTCTCGCGCAGTTCCCGCGCCACCGGCCCAAATACGCGCGTGCCGAGAGGCTCTCCATCCGGCTTCAGTAATACGGCGGCATTATCGTCAAAGCGAATATACGAGCCGTCCGGACGCCGCACTTCCTTGCGCGTGCGCACGACCACGGCGCGCACGACCTGCCCTTTTTTGACCGTGCCATCAGGACTGGCCTCCTTGACATTGGCCATGATCACGTCTCCCACTGTGGCGGCCAAACCCGTGTCACCGCCCAGCGGAAGAATACAAGAAATTTTCTTCGCGCCGGAATTATCCGCCACATCCAATATGGTTCTCATGTAAATCATCGTCGTTACCTCCGCAGTATCCTCATAGGTCTGCTTGCGTCGCTCAGTTCATGACCGTTGCCTGCGTATCGTCGGCCACCGGCGCCGTGGATCGCTGGAGGATTTCCACCACCCGCCACCGCTTGCGCGCCGAGAGCGGGCGCGTCTCCATCAGTCGCACTTTGTCTCCAACGCGGCAGCCAAGCTCATCATGAGCCATAAACTTTGACCGCCGACGAAACACGCGACGGTAGTGGGGATGGCGCACAAGTCGCTCCACCGAGACCACAACTGTTTTCATCATTTTGTCGCTGGTCACCAAACCGACTACTTCACGGCGACGACCCCGTCGCTTTTGCTCTGTTGTTTCCACCGCTGGTTGTATCTCGCTCATAACCCCTTTGCTACTTGGTCATCTGGCGCTCACGCAAAATCGTGTAGACGCGCGCCAAATCTTTCTTCGACTCTCGATACGCCTTGGTCACTTCGGTCTGGCCTAACCTCAGCTTGAACCGCAAGCGAAAGATGTCCTCTCGCAGGCTTTCGAGTTTCGCCCGTAACTCCTCTGTACTGAGATTACGCAACTGTTCTGCTTTCATCATCCCCTCTATCCCAGTTGATCGTGCCGGCTGACGAATTTGGTTCGCACACACAATTTGGCGGCAGCCAGTCGCATCGCCTCGCGGGCCATGTCTTCACTGACCCCTTCCATCTCGTAAATGATCCGACCCCGTTTGACGACGGCCACCCATCCTTCGGGAGACCCTTTCCCCTTGCCCATACGCGTTTCCAGCGGCTTCTTGGTAATCGGCTTATCCGGGAATATACGAATCCACAGTTTGCCGCCACGCTTGACAAAGCGGGTCATGGCAATACGAGCTGCTTCAATCTGCCGGTCTGTTACCCAACCACATTCGAGGGCCTTTAACCCATAGTCGCCAAACGCCAGCGACGAACCACGCACCGGCGTGCCGCGCATGCGTCCACGATGCTGTTTGCGATATTTCACTTTCTTTGGCATCAACATAAGACTGTTCTCCCAACTGTGCGAGCGCCGCGCTCTAGCGTCGCCCTGCTGGGCGCGGCCCCTTTGTCATCGCCGTCTCCGGGCTCAGCACATCGCCATGGTAAATCCACACCTTGACACCCAACGTGCCGTAGGTGGTATAGGCTTGGGCAAAACCGTATTCCACGTCGGCCCGCAGGGTCTGTAACGGCAACCGCCCTTGCAGGTACCACTCCGAACGGGCAATTTCCGCCCCATTGAGTCGGCCCGAAACGCGCACCTTGATCCCTTGCGCGCCAAATCGCATGGCATCATCTACGGCCTTGCGCATCGCTCGGCGAAAGGCGACCCGTTTTTCCAACTGCTGGGCCACTTTCTCAGCCTGCAATTGCGCGTTCAGCTCTGGCCGGTCAACTTCCTGAATGCTGATGAGCACCTCTCGACCCGTGCGCGCCTGAATATCGCCGCGCAGTTTATCAATCTCCGCCCCCTTACGACCGATGATGATCCCCGGTCGGGCTGTATGAATGAGAATCTTCAACTTATTCGCCGCGCGTTCCACACCGATATGAGACACACCTGCGCCGGTGAAACGCTTCTTCAAATCCTGCTTCAACTGCAGGTCTTCCAACAACAGATTGGCATACTCCTTCTTGGCAAACCAGACGGAATGCCAGTTGCGAATGTAGCCTAAACGAAAACCATAAGGATGCGTCTTTTGTCCCATGCCTCACTCCTGTGTGACTACCGTTCGGTAGAGACTACAACGGTAATGCGACTGGAGCGCCGCCGCTCCGCATAAGCCCGACCACGAGGAGCAGGCCGATACCGGCGCGCGCCAGCGCGATACTTTGTCGGTCCTGAATCAACAAAGCATCGTTTAACAAACAAAGCGTCCATGTCCACCAGCACATTTTGCTCATCGGCCTTTTGCTCGGCGTTGGCGATAGCCGCGTTCAACACCTGCAAAATCTTATGAGCAGCGCGCTTCTTCGTGTAAAGCAGAATCGAGCGCGCCTCGTTGACGCCTTTGCCGCGAATCAAATCAATGACCAATCGCATCTTCTGCGGCGATCCAGGAATACGTTTGGCAACAGCCCATGCTTCCATATTTATCTTTCAACCTTCTCACTCAAGATGTCCGCCATTCAACGATCACGCCCCTTCACGCCTTTTTAACCGCCTTCTCACTCTTTTCAGGATGCCCCTTAAATGTGCGCGTCGGCGCAAACTCCCCTAGTTTGTGTCCGACCATGTTCTCCGTCACGTAGACGGGGATGAACTTCTTACCGTTATGCACGGCGATGGTCAAGCCAACCATTTGAGGAATCACCGTCGAGCGCCGGGACCACGTCTTGATGACCTTCCGGTCACCCGTCTCCTGCGCTCCGATGACTTTCTTGAGCAAGTGATCGTCAATGAATGGGCCTTTTTTTAATGATCGTGCCATATCACAACTCGCTCGTTGCTGATCGCCTGCGGCCAGCCGCGGACGCCCGCCCGCGGCGACCTGCAACTATTTCGTCCTCCGTTTGACAATGTACTGATCGGTGCGCGGATTATTTCGTGTCTTGTAGCCGCGCGTTGGTTGTCCCCACGGCGTCACCGGATGGCGGCCGCCGCTCGTCTTGCCTTCGCCACCGCCATGCGGGTGATCCACGGGATTCATGGCCACGCCACGCACATGGGGGCGAATGCCCAGGTAACGGCTCCGTCCGGCTTTGCCCAAGGAAACATTCTCATGATCCAAATTGCCGACCTGACCAATCGTGGCCATGCAGTTGACGTGCACCTTGCGAATCTCGCCAGAGGGCAATCGAATTTGCGCATAATTGCCCTCGCGCGCCACCAACTGCGCCGCCGCGCCCGCGCTGCGAGCCATCTGACCGCCCTTACCAGGCCGCAGCTCGATGTTGTGTACTGTTGTACCAAGCGGAATGTGACTGAGCGGCAGCGCATTGCCAACCAAAATATCAGCGTCCGGCCCAGCCACAATCGTTTGCCCTACCTTCAATCCGTGTGGCGCCAGGATGTACCGCTTCTCGCCATCTGCATAACTGACCAAGGCAATCAGCGCCGACCGATTCGGATCGTACTCAATCGTCGCGACCTTGGCCGGAATACCGATCTTATCGCGCTTGAAATCAATCAACCGCAACCGCCGTTTGTGGCCGCCGCCGCGCCGCCGAACGGTTATATGCCCATTATTGTTCCGCCCGTCGGTTCGCCGCTTGCTGACCAACAGTGGCTTGTAGGGCTTCTCAGCCGTGATCTCCTGTTTGTCTAAGTATGTCTGAAACCGTCGTGACGGCGTCACAGGCGCTACTGATCGAATTGCCATGTTCCCTCCAACCGATTAAATCACTTCTGCGTACTCGGTAATACGGTGTCCAGGCTTGAGCGTGACATAAGCTTTTTTCCAGTCACTTTTTCGCCCAACCAATCGGCCAAAACGAAAGACCCGCTTGCCCCGCTGATTGACGATGCGAACCTGCTCGACTTGGACCTTGAAAATCCTTTCGACAGCCTGCTTCACCGACGTTTTCGTGGCCCGGCTGTTGACCCGAAACACCAACACCTGCGGACCTTCATCTTCAGGGCGATCTTTCAACGAGAGCGCCTTTTCCGTCACCACCGGCGCTTTAATCACATCCCACACGTTCTGCATCTTCACTCCCTCTGAACTACTTAGCCAGGCGTTGCTCAAGTTCTTGAATTGCCGCCTGAGAAAAGACAATCTGCCGATAATTGAGCGTATCGTAGATGTTCAACTCGCGACTATCCACGAGCTTGACCAATGGCAGGTTGCCTGACGCTAACGCCAGGTTTTGATTCTCATGAGAATCCACAATCAGCGTCTTGTTGGTCAGTCCCAACCCGCGCAGCGTTTTAGCAAATTCCTTTGTCTTGTGCGTCGGCAAGCTGAATGCCTCGAACACCTGTAGGTTCCCTTCACGCAACCGCTCGGACAAGGCGGAGCGTAAAGCCCCACGGACCATCTTCGCCGGCAACGTATAGGCGTACTGGCGCGGCTGCGGGCCATGAACCGTTCCTCCATGTCGCCACAATGGCGAGCGCAACGAGGCAACACGCGCTCGTCCTGTCCCTTTTTGCCGCCAAAGCTTCTTGCCTGCGCCGGAGACGCGGCCGCGTGTCTTGGTGGCTACAGTGCCGGCGCGCTGTTTGGTCATGAACCATCGCACAGCCTCGTAAATTAATGCCGGATTGTGAGGCGCGGCAAACACCTCATCGGACAACTCCACTTGACCGATCACTTCATTGTTCAAGTTTTTCAAGTCCACTGTCGGCATGATTCATCTCCTCGCCTTTTCGATCACCACATAGCCGCCATTGGGCCCCGGAACAGCGCCGCGCACCATGAGCAAATGTCGTTCAGTGTCAACTCCGACGACAGTCAAATTGCGCACCGTCTGTCGCTGCATGCCCATGTGCCCCGTCATGCGCGCGCCCGGCCACACCCGCGATGGAAAGCTGGACGCGCCAATCGAGCCCGGCGCACGGTGGAACATAGACCCGTGCGAAGCCCGACCGCCGCGAAAATGATGACGCTTGACGAAACCAGCGAATCCGCGCCCCTTGGATGTGCCCCTGATGTTCACCAGATCATTTATCACGAACTGATCAACCAGCACGGAATCGCCCACGTTGATGCTTTCATCGGCGGCCTCTAAGCGAAACTCTCTGAGAATGCGCGTCGGCGGCACGCCAGCACGCTCGAAGTGCCCGCGCATCGGCTTATTCACTTTGCGCGGCGGCTTCTCTTCCACGAAGCCCAACTGCACAGCTTCGTAACCATCCTTGGCCACCGTCTTTCTTTGCACCACGACACAAGGACCAGCTTTGATCACCGTTGCCGGAACAACCGTGCCATCATCCTGGTAGATTTGCGTCATGCCAAGTTTCTTGCCAATGATTCCGTTCACCATGGTCTACGCTCTCTCCGATCACCGTTGCAGAGGTTGGCTCTCTTGCCTGCATAGCACACGAGCCAGCCTTCTGCGGTCATCATTACTGATCTCGCCCGAACGCCTTAATTTCGACGTCCACGCCGCCTGGCAAATCTAATCGCATCAGGGCGTCAATCGTCTGAGGCGTCGGGTTCAAGATGTCAACCAATCGCTTGTGCGTGCGAATCTCGAATTGCTCACGTGACTTCTTGTCCACGTGCGGTGAACGATTGACGGTGTAGCGGCTCTTATCCGTTGGCAACGGAATCGGGCCCGCTACGCGAGCGCCTGTGCGCTTGGCCGTCAGCACAATCTCTGACGTTGACTGATCCAACACGCGATGATCGTACGCCTTCAAGCGAATTCGTATTTTCTCATTCAACATAAATCTGATCCTTGGCTCATCGCCCGAGTCTACGCAATGATGTCGGTGACGGTGCCGGCGCCGACCGTGCGTCCACCTTCGCGGATGGCAAACCGCACGCCCCGCTCCAACGCGATCGGCGTGATCAACTCCACCTCCAACGACACATTATCCCCCGGCATCACCATCTCCGTCCCTTCCGGCAAATAGACCGTCCCCGTCACATCCGTCGTCCGAAAATAAAACTGCGGCCGATACCCCTTGAAAAACGGCGTGTGCCGCCCACCTTCCTCCTTCCTCAACACGTACACCTCCGCCTTGAACTTCGTGTGCGGCGTGATCGTCCCAGGCTTGGCAATCACCTGCCCCCGCTCCACCTCCTTGCGCTCCACCCCTCGCAACAACAACCCAACATTGTCTCCCGCTACACCCTCGTCCAACAACTTCCGAAACATCTCCACCCCCGTGCACACCGTCTTGCGCGTCGGCATGATCCCCACTATCTCCACCTCATCTCCCACCTTCACCTTCCCACGCTCAATCCGACCCGTCGCCACCGTCCCTCGCCCACTGATCGAAAACACATCCTCCACCGGCATCAAAAACGGCTTGTCCACCTCCCGCTGCGGCGTCGGTATGTACTCATCCACAGCCTTCATCAACGCCTCCACCGACGCCTCCCCCTCCGGATCCCCCTCCAACGCCTTCAACGCACTGCCCCGCACCACCGGCAACTCGTCCCCAGGAAATCCATACTTGCTCAATAACTCCCGCACCTCCAACTCCACCAAATCCAGCAACTCCGGATCATCCACCGCATCCACCTTGTTGATGAATACCACAATGTACGGCACGTCCACCTGCCGCGCCAACAAGATGTGCTCCCGCGTCTGCGGCATCGGCCCATCCGTGGCCGCCACCACCAAAATCGCCCCATCCATCTGCGCCGCCCCCGTAATCATGTTCTTGATGTAATCCGCATGCCCAGGACAATCCACGTGCGCATAGTGCCGCTTCTCCGTCTCATACTCCACATGCGCCGTCGCGATCGTGATCCCCCGCGCCTTCTCCTCCGGCGCATTATCTATCGAATCAAAACTCCGAAACACCACCTTCGGATTCTTCTTCCCTAATACCTTCGTGATCGCCGCCGTCAACGTCGTCTTCCCATGATCTATATGCCCAATCGTCCCTACGTTCACATGCGGCTTGTCTCGCTCAAACTTCTCTTTGGCCATA
>JANWZE010000109.1 GCA_025054955.1 Blastocatellia bacterium
CGCACGCATGGCCTCGTGTAGGACAGGATCAAGCTTAATTTGGTGAGGGCTCCCAAGGCGGCACAAGTAATTGCGGATCAGTCCCGTCTCGTTAGGAAGTTCGGGATGATGAATCGGAGCAAATTGGTTTAGCCACGACTCGCCGAGCCAGAGAAAGGGCTCGTTCCAGCTTCGTAGCGACGAAAGCTAAGGTCACATCCACCAAGGAGGGGCGATGAAGCAAAAGCTTTCTGCCATTGATATCAAAAAGAACTTCCCTCGCTTCATTGCAGCAGATTCCAAGACAGTCGCCGTATTGCAGCAGGCGGCCGAACTGGCTGCATCTGAGGTAGACTTGTTGCTAGTCGGAGAGTCTGGAGCTGGAAAGGAACTGTTGGCCCATAGCATCCATGAATTGAGCAGCCGGGCGGCAGGTCCGTTTATCCCCCTGAACGTGTCAGCGTTTCCAGAGACGGTCTTCGAGGCTGAGTTATTCGGCTATGAGGCGGGGGCGTTTACCGGAGCGGCCAAGCGACGTCAGGGCTGGTACGAGCAGGCGCATGGCGGCACGTTATTTCTGGATGAAATCGGCCACTTGCCCTTATCGCAGCAGGTCAGGCTACTGCGCGTGCTGCAAGAGAAAGCCTTCCACCGGCTGGGAGGCAGAAAGCTCATCCAGGCCGATGTGCGCGTGATGGCAGCCACTGATCGAGACTTGGACAAGCTGGTGGAACAGAACCAATTCCTCAGGTCTCTTTACTTCCGGTTTCCGGCTCGGCTGGTGCTGCCTCCGCTGCGAGCGCGCCCGGCTGATATTCCAGCCTTAGTCAGGTATTTCCTCGTCGTGTATACGCGCAAGCATCAGAAGAATCTCATCTCGGTTTCAGCAGAGGCGATGGCCTATTTGAAACGACAGTCCTGGCCGGGCAACGTGCGCCAGTTGCTCAGTGTATTGGAGGTGGCCGTTATCCACGCTGATCCGACACGGCAGACATTAGAGGTAGACGATGTCGAACCATTGTTGAAAGGTTGGGAAGACACGCCCGCGAGATTGGTCAGCGGCAGTGGATTGGCGGGGCTGGATCACCTGAGGTTGGATCAGATTTGCGAACTCGCCATTCGACAGCGGCTGGAAGTCTACCGGGGGAACAAATCCAAAGCCGCTGAGAGCTTGGGCATCAGCCGAGGGACATTCCGGGCGTGGTGCAAAAAGGATGGGATCGAGGCTGATGAGTGAGCCATCGCAACGTGTCGTTTGACCGTGTCATGCATGTTTGGTGCAAAAAGGATGGGATCGAGGCTGATGAGTGAGCCTGTGGTCGCCGATGTGGGCTGGTCAGAAATTGACCACCCTGGTCAAAAATTGACCACCGAGAAGTTTCACTTCATGAATTGGTTACAGCCGGGTGGTCAAATCTTGACCACTTGAGCTTGGTTTTGGTCAGTGAACGTTTGGCCTTGGTGGAGTGATGGAAAATCTGTGATCTCTTGAGGTTCAATCAGTTACAGATTCCGAGTTTGACCCATAGAATCTTGGCACACCATTTGCACCAAGGAACAGGGACATTTTCTATTTGGAAGTGAAAAATGCTGAGTATGTTTAAGTCAAAACCGCTCGCTCGGTGGGGGATAGTAGCCGTGCTGGTGTCGAGTGTTGGTTATTTCAGTCTTGGCTCAAACTTTTTTGGAGGGGTTTACGCCGCCCCAGTCAGTTTGTTTGAATGAAGCCACGGCTGACATGATGTCACCCATCTTCGCTGAGAAACTGAAACACTCAATAAAAGGGCTGAATGGGGAGGGATTTATCTACGCGGGGCTCCCTCGGGAGTCCATTCCTCAAGCAGGTCCAGAGGTTAACCCCATAAGCTTGAGTGGGAGTTTATGCTTGGGCAGTATTTGTCTCCGTAGTTTCTGTCTTGGTAGCCTTTGCATAGGCAGTTGGTGCCTCCTCAGTAACTGCGCTAGTCACTGTGCTGGCAGTCACTGTGCGACCAGCGGTTGTAATGAAAGCAACTGCCTAAACAGTAGGTGCACCTCGACTGTCTGTGTGAGTCGTGATTGCCCACTTCCGGATGTATGAATTTAACGTAAACAGTAACATAATGTGGAAATAGAAGGGGCATTAGGGTCAAGCGTAAGAGGTGTGAGCATCTTCGCCTATGCCCCTCTATCACACCTACTCCACGCTGGAGGAATCATGAATGATGTAGATCACGTCGGCACAATTGTTGGCAGCTCCCTGGGAGTATTGGGGGCGATCACAGGGGTTCTCGGTAGTCTGGCCAAGATGAATCCTGAGAAGCATCTCGGCAAGCTGAGGATAATGGTATGGTTTGACAT
>JANWZE010000110.1 GCA_025054955.1 Blastocatellia bacterium
CAGACGTTGCACGTCTGGCTACCTTCTTGCAGGCCGCTGATGCGGCCTCCGGATGCCGACCCACCCTTATTGAGGATGTCATAAAACGCACACGGAAAATCGTGGACTGCTGCCTGAATGATTCTGCTCCTACTCACCATGTCGCTTCATCAAACATGGCCTCTCTCCGGATTATTGGTATAACTCGCAGGTCGTAACCACTCATAGCCCGCACGCGGCCATCACATCAGCATCGGGCGCCCAGATGGTTTCGCTGCGTCGGGGTCCAGTGGAAATCACCGAGATGGGACATCCGACCAGCGCGCTTAACCGAGCTACATACTCGCGCGCTTGCGGCGGCAGATCATCATAGCGGGTGAGGCCAGATGTGGACGTGTTCCAGCCAGGCCACGACTCATAGATCGGCTCGCATTCTTCGAGCACACGCAAGTCACACGGATAGGCCGTCAACGGCTGGCCACGATAGCGATAACCTGTGCAGACTTTGATCTGATCAAACACGTCCAGAATATCCAGTTTGGTCAAGACCAGTGCGTCAATTCCATTGACCATCACACCGTAGCGCAAGGCGAATCCATCCAGCCAGCCACACCGACGCACGCGCCCGGTGGAGACGCCGACTTCGGCGCCACGTTGTTGGAGCAACGCGCCCCATTGGTCTTTGAGCTCGGTCGGGAACGGGCCGGCGCCAACCCGCGTGGTATAAGCCTTGGTCACACCGATAACAGCGCTGATATAGTGCGGCGGAATGCCCGTGCCGGTGCACGCTCCCGCTGCCATCGCCGAGGACGAAGTCACATAGGGATAGGTGCCAAAATCAAGGTCGAGCATGATGCCCTGCGCGCCTTCAAACAACACCCGCCGTCCCTCAGCAATAGCCGTATGCAGATAGGTCACGGTGTCGGCAATATACGGGGCAATTTCTCGACCGAGTTCTCTCAGGTGCGCCCACAACTGATCGGCATCCAGCATGTCTGAATCAAACGCATGCAGGATGCGATTGGCATAGGCTACATTGAATTCGATTTTCTCCCTGAGCAGTTCTTCATTCAACAAATCACCAACGCGCACGCCATGCCGACCCACTTTGGCTACATAAGCAGGCCCGATCCCACGCATCGTTGTCCCCACCTTGCGCTCCCCTTGTTGCTGCTCCATGATGGCTTCCAGCGCCCGATGGTACGGCAGGATCAAATGCGCGCGGTCGCTCACCAACAATCGCGCCGGCGTGACTTCAATGCCCAGCAGACGCAACTCGGCCATTTCGCGCAACAATGCTTCCGGATCAACAACCAAGCCGTTGCCAATGACCGATACCTTATTCGGATGAATGATGCCCGAAGGGATCAGATGCAATGCGAAGGTGCGCTCGCCGACCTTAATGGTGTGGCCGGCATTATGCCCGCCCTGATAGCGAGCCACAATATCGAACTGCTCGGCCAGCAAGTCAACGACTTTGCCCTTCCCCTCGTCGCCCCACTGGGCGCCAACAACCACTACATTCTTCATAAACGTGAACTCAGCTCACATAAAATGGGCGCGCCTGAGCATAGGCCAACACGCCTTTTGGGAACATCACCTCAAGCGTGCCTCTGAATCTTCACGCGACGCAGTCCTGATCGCGTGCGCGGCGCGTCGTCTCACAGATTGTCGTCAATCATCTGTTCGATTGTATCTTTGGAAGTCACGCCAATAATCCGGTCTCTCTCCTGGCCATCTTTGAACAAGATCAGCGTCGGCACGCCTCTGACGCCATAACGCGCCGGTGTCAACGGACTCTGATCAATATCCAACTTGTAAACATGAACCCGGCCGGCATACTCGTCGGCAATAGCCCTCACGGTTGGTTCCAACATTTTGCACGGGCCACACCACACGGCTGAGAAATCAACCAGCACCGGTTTGTCTGAATTTAACACTTCTTGCTCAAATGTGCTGTCAGTCACTTGTTTCATATTGTTGCATACTCCTTATTCTCATCGTCGAAGTTGTCATCGTCAAAGTTGTCATCGTCAAAAAAACGGAACGGCCTCGCCTTCGTTTCTGGAAATGTGGCCGAGTCCGAAGCCGGCTCAAGCGAGTCCTGCTGTGTCATACCGTGCCTTTAATTGACGATACACGTTCAGGTACTCACGCGCCGATCGCTCCCAGGAAAAATCTGCGCTCATGGCGTTCAGCATCAGTTTTCGCCACATCTCAGGGTCAGCATAGGTCAGCAACGCTTCGTAGAACTTTTCCAGCAGACGCTCGGCGTCATATTCATAAAACTTGAATCCGTTGCCGGTCTGCGTCAGCCGGTCAAAATCAATCACGCTATCGTCCAAGCCGCCCGTGCCGCGCACCAGTGGCAGCGTTCCGTACTTGAGGCTGTACATCTGGTTGAGTCCACACGGCTCATACCGCGATGGCATCAGGAAGATGTCGGCGCCAGCCTCGATCTGATGCGCCAGCTCGTTATTCACTCCACGATAGAAACCAACGCGGTCAGGATAGCGATCACGCAGCCATTGAAAAAATTGCTCGATCTCGGTTTCGCCGGAACCGAGCACTACGTAAGCGCAGTTCATTTGCAGCATGCGTTCGGCGGCCTGCTCCACCAGGTCAAACCCTTTTTGATAGACCAGCCGTGAAATCGAACCGATCAGTGGACGATCCAGCTCCAGCGGCAAGCCGAATCGCTTCAGCAGGTCAACTTTGCATTCGGTTTTGCCTTCCAGATTCTGCATGCTGTAGTTCTTGGCAATATAGGGGTCTACTTCGGGACTCCACTGCTCATAATCAACCCCGTTGAGAATGCCGATCAGGTCATTGCGACGCGCCCGTAACAGACCATCGAGCTTGCATCCGTGCTCTGGCGTTTGGATTTCTCGCGCGTAAGTCGGACTGACCGTAGTAATCGCCGTAGAGGCAATCAACCCAGCCTTCATGGCGCTGGCTGCTTGATGAAACTCGATGCCTCCATCGGTTCGATAAACATCCAGCCCAAATCCGAGCTTCGGTAATTTGCCCGGATCAAACAATCCTTGATAGGCGAGGTTGTGAATGGTAAACAGTGTCGCAGTTCGCGCGTAATAGGGATCGCCCCGATAAGCCGTTTGCAAATAAAGAGGGATGAGGCCGGTCTGCCAGTCGTGACAATGAATTACGTGCGGCGGCGGCCCCAGTCGCTTCTCCAGTTCCAACACGGCGCGCGAAAAGAAACCGAACCGTTCGATGTTATCGCCATACTCGCCATCGCGCGAACCATAGATGCCATCGCGAGCAAAATACTGCGGCGCATCAATCAAGTAAATTGGCACACTGTCGCGCCAGTCCTGGTAGACAGATGCAGTCATCAAGCCGAAATTGAATGGGACGAGCAGGTCGCCCATCAGCAACTGACCGGCTTGGATGAACTGATAGCGTGGCAGCATCACCTTGACGTCAACGCCAAGGCGAGCCAGAGCCTTCGGTAAGGCGCCCAGCACATCGGCCAATCCGCCTGTCTTGGCATAGGGAGCGACCTCTGAAGCAGCAAAAGTCACCCGCAATGGTTCCGTTGCCATCAATCCCTACCGGTGATCGGTTGTTAAGTCGAAAGGCGCAATACTATGAACAGACCCTCACCTTGTCAAGCAAAGCACAGGTAGCATGTTGACAGCCGGTCACTGTGCGACCGTCCGTCTGTAGAGGCGTCGTTGTGTGATTGCCCGCTGACGTTTGGCATGTTTGTGTTACAGTGGCGGTGGTTGTAGAGGCGTCGCTGGGTGGGTGACGCGATGACATCCGGTGTGTTTGCAGCAGCGGATGGTTTCGCGTCCCGTAGGGACGATAACCGTAGGCAGTTTATTGATGGCTTGCACATCATGGCCGCGCATCCCACCACGTCACGCGAGCGACGGTTCAATCAATCGGGCGTTGCTCTCACTCGTTACTATGCGGCGCTGGACGTCGGCGGTTTCTTTCGCAAGCAGGAGGTCGTCCCAGCCATTGCGTGCGAATGAGTTGAACGGGTGTGGGCCTAGCCGTTCAGCCAAACGACCACAAGAAGTTTGACCTCGCGCTGCGCTTGATGAGAAAATGGCCCCAACATGCAAGACTCGACATCGCTAGAAAAGGGTGAAGGATCAATGGCCCGCGAATTGCCATCGGTGGGCGACCGTGTTGTCATCGCGCCCTCGGATGAACCCGCCGAAGTTTTTGATGTGCAGCAGACGGGGAGCCAGGTTCGGCTGGGAGTGATTTTTCTACGCTCAAAAAAGGCGGAGCGGCTCGTCTTTTCTCTTGAAGAGTTTGCTCAGCGGGTTCAGCGGCTGCCATCGCTCTGGGACGAGTTTATCCCAGCGGCGCTTCCGCGAGAGAGTTTTATCCTTTTCACGGATGCGCTGAGGATGCACCTGGCATATAGTTTCGATCCGCACTATGCCGTGAGCGTCACCCAAGTTGACTTGCTTCCCCATCAGGTAGATGCCGTTTACGACCGCATCCTCCCGCAGCCGTGCATCCGCTTCCTTCTGGCAGACGACCCCGGCTTGGGCAAGACCATCATGGCGGGGTTGCTTTTGAAGGAGTTCAAAGCAAGGGGATTGGTCAAAAGCGCCTTGGCCGTCGTCCCCGCTCACTTGCAAGACCAGTGGAAACGGGAGATGGCCGGCTGGTTCCGCGAGGGTTTCGTGACCTTGGATCGCGGTCTGCTCGATAGCCTCTACTCCAGCCCATTGCGGGCATCGTGAAAGTGGCTATCGAGCAGTGGAAGGAGGCAAATTAGCAATGCCGACGTCTCAGCACTGGGACTGGCTGAAAGAACAACCTGAAAGCCAGTTTCTTGAACGAAAAAGTTGCTACACCCGCTCCAAAGGTCGAGTGGAACCTCGCTCGATCAAAGAAGTCTTGCAGGATGTCGCTGAATCGCTGGCGGCGATGGCAAACGCGGATGGAGGCACAGTCGCAGTGGGTCTGGAAGATGATGGCGCAGTTTCGGGAGTTCCCTCACGATACGATTTCGAGAAGGCTCGTCAGCAACTGAACGATTACGTTCGACCTCGGCTTCGTTTTCGCACCAGCGAAATCACTTTGCACGGTCAACGACTCTGGGTTTTTGAAACTGACTGGAGCGCGGAAGTGCATCAATTGAGTGATGGACGCTACCTCCTGCGCGTTGGCGAGCACAATCTGCCTTTCCCAGCAGGGGACGTCGAAGCGATGAAGAATGCGCGACGTCAGCGGCCGACGGAGATGCAGTATCAGCCCGACGCCTCCCTTGACGACATAGACCTTGGACTCGTTGAAGAGTTGGCAAAGCAAAGTAAGTTGAACGTCTCGCCTGAAGAAACCCTTGTGCACTTTCGGTTGGCTGAAAGGGTCAATGCTCAAATTCGCTTGACGTTGGCTGCCTTGCTTGCGCTGGGCAAGGATCCAGCCCGTTGGCATCCCCGCTGTGGGATCGAGTTCATCCGTTGGAGCGGCACGGAGCGAAAGACAGGCGCGGACTTGAACATTGAAAAGCGCATCAGGATCGAGGACAAACCTCTTGTCCGCCTGATTGAGGAAGCCTACAGGAAAATCCGTGAGCAGATCCCAGAACGCCAGCGGCTGGTGGATTTATTCTTTGAAGAGAAACTTGCCTACCCTGAATTTGCTTGGCAAGAAGCCATCGTCAATGCCGTTGCCCATCGGGACTACAACCTAACGGGGATTGGGATTGAAGTGCACCTCTTTGACGACCGCATGGAAATCTGGAGCCCGGGGGAGTTGGTGGAACCCATCACCATCGAGCGACTTCAACGGCGAGAGCGGTTTCACGCTTCGCGCAACCCGCGTATGGTGCGAATCCTGACCGAGTTCGGTTACATGCGCGAATTAGGCGAAGGGATTCCCCGAATGTTTGAAGTGATGGAGCGGGAATGGTTGCAGCCGCCAGAGTTCCGATTGGAAGGTGGTCGGTTTGTGGTCACTTTGCGGAGCACCCCGATGTTCCGTCCAGAAACGATGCATTGGCTCAAGCGGTTTGAAGGGCAAGGGCTCAGTCGCAACCAGATGCGCTTGCTGGCGTATGCCCATGAGCATGGCGACCGATTCACCAGCAGGGCCTATCAAAAACTCGTCGGCGCGGACATCTACACGGCTGCCCGCGACATTAAGGACCTCATTCGTCGGGGCGTTGCTCGCCTCACCAAGCCCAAAGGGCGCGTGTATGAAGTCACCGCTGAGCCCTCCAAGCCGCCTATCGAAAAACCGCCAGAGTTCGTGGCACTGGAACCCATCTTGCTTGAGAAGGGATTTGTCAAAAATGAGGACATTCGCCGGGCGCTCGGGGTGTCGCT
>JANWZE010000111.1 GCA_025054955.1 Blastocatellia bacterium
ATTCCCGGCATCGGTGGCGTGGCTAATCGTTGCTCCCAGGCCTGTGGTCGAAAGAATCTGACCCTTGAAGTGGAAGTATTCGGCCACAATACTTGCATTCCAGGCTCCGCCTGCTGCCGTCACTAACCCAGTGATGAGATAGGGGAAGATGCCGGGCAGAATCAGCAATCGCCAACGATCCCACGCACCGAAGCGGAACACGCTGGCGGCTTCCTTCAAATCCGTGGGGATGGCCATGGCGCCGGCGATCACGTTGAAAAGGACATACCATTGCGTTCCCAGAAGCATGAGCAGGATCGAGCCCACGCTCAGTCCGCCTCCCAGATTTATGAGCATGAGGAGCACAACGGGAAACAGCGCGGTCGCCGGAACGGAAGCGGCGATCTGCACGAGCGGCTGCGCCACACGCGCCAGCCGTGGATTAAAACCGATAGCCACGCCGACTGGAAGGGTCCAACTCACACCGATGAGCAAAGCCACAGTGACTCGCAGAAAGGTAGCGCCCGCGCCACGCATGATCTGAGCCATCTCTCCGGTAGTGAGTCGTGCCATCTGCGATGCAACGTGCATTAGCCCGTACGCAACGGCGGCCAGCAACACCAAGGCCAGCGCACGCACGAACCACATCCGCCACGCCGAGGGTTGACGCTGTTCTCTGAGTGAGACCTGCCGCGCAAAAAACAACGTCAGGCGCTCAGACATAGGCGCAATGGTTTTGCGGTTTATGTAAGCGAGCGCCCGCGAGCCGCGCAACACATCCAGCACAAACGAGTGCGGCACACGGGCGCTTTCTACCTGCTCGAATTTAAACTTCTCGGCCCAGGCGATGACCGGACGCCACACCAATTGATCGAGCAATACAATGACGCCGATCATCGCACCCAATCCCCAGAGGATGGCGGGCGTATTGCCGGCGCTGGCCGCCGTCTGCAAATAAGAACCAATGCCAGGAAGGCGAAAGTCGCGTTCGCCCAGCACGAACATCTCGCAGGCCATCAGGAAGAACCACCCACCGGCCACCGACATCATCGAGTTCCATACCAGCCCGATCATTGCGTAGGGCAACTCAAGCTGCGTGAACCGTTGCCACCAACTGAAGCGATAAATGCCGACGACCTCGCGCAACTCGCGCGGAATGCTCTTGAGCGAGGCATAGAAGCTGAACGCCATGTTCCACACCTGGCCAGTGAAGATGAGCAGGATTGAACCCAACTCGACGCCGAGTTGACGGTGCGGAAACAGCGCCACCATCGCCAGCATCACGCCGGGCAAAAAGCTGAGCACCGGAATGGACTGCAAGATGTCGAGCAGTGGGATCATAATGCGTTCGGCTTTGGCGTTGTAGGCTGCGATGTAGCCGTAGACAAGTGTGAAGATGAGACTCAGGACATAGGCAATGGTGATGCGCAGAAGCGAAGAGGCCGCATAGCCAGGCAACGCCGAAGGATCGAGCGAAATCTCCACCACCGGCGTGACGGGGCCAAACCAGGTGCGGGCGATGCTAAGCACTGCATAGAATAGCGCCAGCCCCGCGCCGAAGATGAGCAGATCGGTCAGAAGCGACCAGGTGCGTTCCGGGATGATAGGTTTCAGTAGTGCCGGTCGTGTCATAAAGGCAGCAGTCAGTCAACAGTCAATACCAGGCTCATGCTCCTTCGAAAAAACATTTTCAGCCTTCGTGGCGTGTTGTTGCACATGGGCAATTCCAAGCAGTGGTCACCCGACAGTGGACAGCACCGTCGCCTCATTGAATCCTGCGCCGCCACTGCCTAAGGTCTGGACACGAACACTGAATAGTCAACTGCTCACTGATCGCTGTCCACTCCCCACCTATGGTTCCGTTAATACAAGCCGTCCCTTCTCAGCATCGTAATCGAAGATTTCGGCGTAGCGACCCCAATGAATCGCTGTGTCCAGTTGCCGTTGGCTCTCGTCCTCGCTGAAATGTTCCTCCAGGATGTCCAGGAAAAAATCATCAGGCAAGGCATGATCGGATTTGGCGCGAAGCGTATGTTCGATCTGCTGCAGCAGACGGACGTGCTGGAGCGCCGCCTGGCGGAAGAGAGCTTTTCGGGTGAGAATGTCGGCTTCGGCAAAGGCCCGGCCTTCAGGCGTGATCTCGACATCGCCTTCCTGAAGGCCGACGAATCCCAGTATCCCAGCAGCCTCGACGATCGGCAGCAGATCATCCACCTCCATGATCAAATCAGCCGCAAGGCGATGCAGATCATCTCGCCCGCCACGGTCGAGCAAAATCTCCATTAAGCCGGCGATGCCGCCTGGTCGCGCGTGCGGCAACATCTGATACTTCATTGCCGGAGGCTCAATGACGATTGCCTGCTTGGCTTCGGTGAGCAACTGTGTCGGCTCTTCGTGAGGCTGGGTGAGAATCTTGTAAATGTAGTCAACTATCTCCACGAACACTTCAGCTTTGCGAGCACGCGGGTGGGCTAATTTGACCTCGAAGTCAGCACGAACGCGCGTGGGTGTGTGACCCAGCACGATGATGCGATCGGCCAGCAGCACCGCCTCCTCAATGTTGTGGGTGACGATGAAGATCGCGCGTGTGGGCATTTTTCGATCCAGCCACAATTCTAGGAGCTCGCCCCGGAGGTTCTCCGCTGTCAGAACGTCGAGCGCCGAAAACGGCTCATCCATGAACAGCACCTCCGGCTCCACCACCAACGCCCGCGCGAACCCAACGCGCTGCTTCATCCCGCCCGACAACTCTTTGGGATAAGCCGTCTCGAAGCCGTCCAATCCGACCGTGTCAAGAATTTTCAATGCACGCTTGCGCCGCTCGAGCTTGCCGAGGCCACGCGCCTTGAGAGGAGCTTCCACATTGTCCAGCACAGTCAGCCACGGCAAAAGCGCGAAGTTTTGAAAGACGATGGCGACATTCGGGCGCTGACTATCGAGCGGCTGCCCGTGCCAGCGGACCTCGCCGGCGGATGGGCGTGCTAGTCCCGTGAGGATCCGTAGCAGCGTGGACTTGCCCGAACCCGATGGCCCGAGAAGTGCAATGATGCTATCCGGGTAGATGGCCAAATCAGTGGGGGCGATAACTTCGATGCGATGCCCGTCCGGTTGAACGTAAAACTTTTCCACCGCCCGCGCTTCGATGATGGGCTCAGCTACTGTCATCTCCTCTCGTCCACGCTCCGTCGTTGTGCCTCACAAGCGAAATCCTAGTTCACCTGACAATCAACGAGATGAGTTTAAGCTATAAGCTCATCTGCATCAAC
This sequence comes from Blastocatellia bacterium, assembly GCA_025054955.1. Classification (NCBI taxonomy): domain Bacteria; kingdom Pseudomonadati; phylum Acidobacteriota; class Blastocatellia; species Blastocatellia bacterium. Next base: position 3,246 of record JANWZE010000111.1, read on the forward strand.
TGTCATTCTGCTCGTCGGTAGCTTTTTCCCATTCCGGACATAACTGCGCTCGCTGCTTACGCGTTCCACGTCAGCGCCCCAGGCCGGGTAGATCGCCACTGGCCGGCGGCATGCTGAGGAGCAGCACGACGCTCGCCGCATTGCACAGCGCGGCGGCCCCAAACCCGGCAGTCGCTCCGAACGCTGTCCACAAGCCACCGACGAGCGCACTCGAAAGGAAATCGCCAATGCCGTTGGCTGCGCCGAGCACACCAAATCCGGTGCCACGAAGATCCTCCGGCAGCAGCTCGGCGGTCACCGTCGGCTCCATCGCCTCGATAATCCCGACGGCAATGCCTGCCAGCATGAACCATCCGATCAATGACATCCACCCCGCACCAGTCACCGCAAAGCCTATCGCCGCCGCTGCAAACAGGGTATATCCTACGCCCAGTAACTTCACACTCCCCAGCCGTTGACTGAGCCTCCCAATAGTGTAGCTACTGGCCGCTTGCACAATGTTGAAGAACATATACAGTCCCATCGCATATTTTGCACCCACCGTCGCGCCATGCGCGGGCGTGAGCAACTCAGTAGCGCGCAGCACAAGCAGCGTCGGCGCGAATTGCCCCAGGCCAAAGATGCCGATCACCAGCAGCAACGGCCAGCAGTGGCGCGGCAGACGCTTGATCTCTCCCCACAATCGCGCCTCGGCGCGCGGCGCGTGAAGTTGTTCCTGCACCAGAAACGCCATCGAGCTGACCGCCAACAAGCCGGGAATGAGCGTGACGGCAAACACCCAACGGTAACCAAAACCGGCGCTCACCAAACCCAGCGCCAGCAACGGCCCGACGACCGCTCCGACCGTGTCCATCGCCCGCTCAAAGCCAAACGCACGACCGTAATATGGCTGCTCGACTGAATCGGCCAGCAGTGCGTTCCGACCCGGTGTGCGAAACCCGCGAGCCACCCAGGCCAAGGTGCGGCTTGCCAGGATCATCGTCCAGTGTAGGGCCAGAGCAAAGCTCGACGTGGCCAGGGTCGTCAGCAAGTAGCCGCTCACCACGGCTGGTTTCCGGCGGCCCATGCGATCGGTCACCCAGCCACCCACCAGTTTAAAGTAGCTGGCCAGCCCATCGGCCACGCCTTCGATCAGACCCAGCACCACTGCCGACGCGCCCATCTGCGTGGCCAGAAACACTGGGAGGATGGTGGTGGCCATCTCGTGGCTGACATCTGAGAAAAAGCTGGCTAAGCCAATGGCGACCATATTCGGTGTGAGCCACGAACGAGGCGAAGTCGCAGCCGTCTCCACAGTGCTCACTGCTTGATCGTCGAGGTCATGCGAAGCTGTCGTGCTCATCTGTGCTTCCTCAACCTGCTCTGCTGTTTGATTGCTCAGCGACGGCGGTGTACTCAATCATTTCCACCGCCAAGAGCACAATCAAGCCTTCTTCGATTATTTGCAAGCCATACGGATTCCATATCACCGTTTCTCCTCAACATGTTCTTGTTGCCTAGATGCTCCTGAGACCAGGCCCTGCCGAGCCAGGCTCTGGCACACAGCTCGAACCTACTCTTGGGCCGCTTGCAGCACGTCACAGGTCGCGGCGTTGAAAATAACGCAAACGCTGCACCACTGAAGCAGGCGTGAGGTCGCGTGAAGCTAGGTTGTTCGCACCCCGTGAACTAGGCTCTCTCCTGAGACGATCTGAACACGCTCACAGGCGAGGCAGATTTGTACATCTCAAGCAAAATCGTCACAATCGAGGTCGGATCACCAAAAATTCTACTGAGTGGCGGCCTGAATTCCTGAGGCGACTTCTTCAATGATGCCTTTCCTGACGTATATTGGCCGAACGATTTCTCTCAACGAGGGAAGTTTTCTGGCAAACAGGATCGAACCGAAGATGCAAAAGACACCGCCGAGCAGGATCGTGTTGGGCGCGCCGATCTGACTGGCCAGCCCACCGGCGAAGAGGCTCCCAAAGGGGGCCATACCCAAAAAGGCCATCGTGTAAAAACTCATCACCCGCCCGCGCTTGTCATCCTCCACAATGGTCTGTAAAACGGTGTTGCCGGCGGCCATTTGCACGATCATGCCGAAGCCGGTCACGAACATCACAATCAAAGAGAGCCAGACAGCGCGAGACAGAGCAAGCGCAATGAGTCCGAGGCCAAAGAGACTAGCCGACAGTGTCATGATGCTGCCCAGTCCGCGAATACTTTTTCGCGACGCCATATAAATAGCCCCAGCCAAAGCCCCCACGCCCGAGGCGGCCATCAGAAAACCGAATGTATGAGGGCCTCCCCGAAGAACGTCTCGGGCAATAACGGGCATGAGAACCACATACGGCATGCCCATGAGACTGACCAGGCCAATGAGCATCAAGATTGCCTTGATCGGCGCAAACCCGAAAGCATACGTGAATCCTTCTTTCAATCCTTCCAACACACGAGTTCGTTGGCTTTCGATTTTCCTCGGCGTCAACTTCATGGCCCATAAGGAGGCAATCACGGCCAGATAGCTGATGCCGTCAAGCAGAAAGCATATTCCTTCACCGACAGTCGCAATCAGAACCCCAGCCAGCGATGGTCCGAGCAACCGGGCGGCATTGAACATAGAGGAGTTCATGGCAATGGCATTGGCG
>JANWZE010000112.1 GCA_025054955.1 Blastocatellia bacterium
CACGTTACTAAGCCGACACGCCAGAGCGCAGCAGCTTGGCCGCCAACACCACGTTGCTCGATCCGCCTTTGCGCCAGACCTTCATCCCAATGGAACCCGCCGCTGCCCATCGGTCCAGAGGGGGCAGTACCAGGTTGATCCCTCGCACCACCTTGCCCAATCGTGAAGAAGAGACCCCATAAACCCCAGACATGGGTTGCCCCCGTTTCTGACCGTATCGTCCAGCAGCAAGTAGCCTCCTTCCCCGATCAGTCGCCGAGCGAAGTCCTGCCACAGGCGTGTTGGCCAGCAGCGAACTTCTCCCAGCATTCGACTGAACGGATCATGACTGAGGCCCTCAAAGCATTCGGCTACCTCCACACAATTGGCTCTCGTATCGCGATAGATCAAGGCGATGATGTAACGGGTCATCAGGGTTTCTATCATTATTTTGCTCACAATCTGGTGTAGAAACCCTGACCATACCCTCACTTCCCTCACCGGCGTAAGATCTGAGAAGAATCGCGCATGCGCTCCGCGCACGCCACGAAGCATGAAAACTTGGGAGCGCCAGCGTGCATCAGCCCGCAAGATGTGGGCCCACCAGACTAAATGCAATTGAAAATTGCTCTAGCCATTGGGCGCTGACCCTAAGCGCGGATAACTAACGCAGGCAATTTCCTACTCGATTGAAAATTGCTCTAGCCATTGGGCGCTGACTCTAGCCCACACAAGGTTTCGAGTGTTGTGCACTATAACGTGCGGCTGAAAATCTTTTTTCCGAGCATAGGAGCTGGCCGACCGTGTGGGGATCATGAAGGAGGGACGCAAGGTGATGGAGCGGACACGTGAAGAATTGACGCATGAAGACATCGAGCAGCTCTATCTCGATTACATGCACGGCAGTCCAGAACCAGACGCCGCGCACGAGGCACTGGAGCCGCACGCACCACAACAGGATTCGCTCAACAGGACGATGCTCAACCGATGAATAAAAGAAGCTCGGCGAGCCGCCGACGTAGCATTCGGCTGGACACGAACGCGTGACGGGCGATACACTCTCATCCTTCTCCGAGGAGAGCACGTTGACCCAATGTGACCCGATAGAAAGCTGAGCTACCCTCGGTCGCACATTGTGTTTAAGGGGGAATGGGCCGATGTCAGCAGAGGCGACATTGCCGGCGAATTTTCTTTCTGAGCTTTTAGGCTTCGCTTCGCGTCCGGCGAGCCGATTAGACGGGCTGCTGCGCTTGCTGCTGGAAAAAGCGTTGAAGCTGACCGGTTCGGATGTGGGTGGGGGCATTCTGATCTTTGCGGCAGAAGGGCAGCAGCCCACGTTGGTAACATCTGTTCTAGAAGGCGAGTTGGCAGACACGCTAAGCAATCTGTTAAGGGCGTGGCAGCAGCATCGGCGCAGTCCGGCGTTGATCGTTTTCAATTCTGGGCAGGCGTACAGCAGTGATGATCACCGGCAAGAGCCAGTTTATTTTCCGCTGCTGGCAGGGAGTCGGTCATCGGTGTGGGTGCCGTTGTTGGATGGGAAGCAGGTGGTTGGGGTGTTGCATGTGGAGGCGTCGCAGGCAGGGCACTACGGGGAGCGTGAGGTTGTTCAGCTTGAGGAGTTGGCGGCTGAGGCGGTGGCAGCGATCAATCGGCTGCTGTTGAAGGAGTGGATGGCGCACGGTGGCGCTTGGGTGGAGATTGTGGGAGCCAGCCCTGCGTTTGTGGCGTTGGAGCGGCAGCTCAAGCAGGTGGCCGGTTCGGCCAGTCGTTCGGTGTTGCTCAGCGGGGAGCGGGGCAGTGGGAAGGAGTTGGCGGCGCGGGCGATTCACTATTGGAGTGAGCGGCGGGACAAGCCGTTTGTGCCGGTGCTGGTATCGGCCATGACGGAGAGCATGGTGGCTGATGAGTTGTTTGGGCATGAGCGGTATGCGTTCACGGATGCGAAGCAAGCGCGGAAGGGGAAATTCCGGGCTGCTGATGGTGGGACGCTGTTTTTGGACGAAGTCGGCGATTTGTCGCCGGCGGTGCAAGCGGCATTGCTGCGGGCGATTCAGTGGGGTGAGATTCAACCTGGGGGACGAGACCTGCCGGTGCGGGTGGATGTGCGTGTGGTGGCGACCACCAACCAACATCTTCCAGAGTTGATCGCGCAGGGGCGGTTTCGGCAGGATTTGTATGATCGGTTGAGAGTCGTTGAAATCCGTGTGCCGCCGTTGCGTGAGCGGCGGGAAGACATACGGTTGCTGGCCGAGCATTTTCTGCGGAAGTATTGTCAGCAGACGCGGCGAGAGGTGATGAGCGAGGGTGTGTGCGCTGCTTGTTCACAGACCGAAGAGGTGTGCTGTGCCACGGCGGCGTTCTACGAGGCGTTACAGGCGTATGATTGGCCGGGCAATGTGCGTGAGTTAGAGAATTTGATCATTCGGTTGCTGACGGATGTGCGCGATGAGGTGCTGGATGTGAAGCATCTGCCGGAGGAGATTCGACGGGCTTCCATGCAGGTGAACAAGCCGACGGTGGAAGAGCTCCGTCTGGATGTAGCGATGAAGAGACACATCGAGCTAGTGCTGCGAATGACCAACTACAACCAGCGCCAGGCGGCTAAGATTTTGCGTATCCCGTATTCTACACTTCAGAACAAGATCAAAAAATTAGGAGTCGAGATCAAAAGAAAGCTGAGGGTTTAGGCTCAGATTGTCTCGAACGAAACGGGCTCCCTTCACCATTTTGTGAATACGAGGTTTTGATTCACCGTATTTGGTGAACGGGATTTCTTCTTTATAGGAAATAGCTTTCCTCGATTTTCTCGCCGCTCCTATTCTGAGTCACCATATTCGGTGAATCGGAGTCTTGAACCGGTTGACTTGGCAGATCGGCCTCTTTCGTCTATCCGTGGGCATGCAAGCAGTTAGCAATTTCCTTTGTTGTTAGCTTCTCTGGCACTGAGATTGCAAAGAAAAAGATTGATAACCAAGCTGAACTGGCATGCCGAACTCTTCTTGGTGAGAGAAGTGAATTGTGAAGCATGAGGTGAGTTTATGGTGGTGTTCAATAAGAAGTTTTTGAATGTAGTGGGGGGTAAGACTTGCGCGAGAAGAAACGGTGCACAACTTGGCTAACGGCAGGCTAGGATTTTGTTTCTTCTTCGGTGGCTTGAGTCCTCTTTGTGATTTGGCAGGACTCGCGGAACGAGTAGCTTAAGCCCCCAACGATCTGAAACAAGGTTCTATTGTTGTTAAGGTCTCGTTAAGGAGGGGACGATATATGCAACGCTCAAATTCATTTAGAATGCTCGCGTCTATCCTGGTTTTTGGCCTCATAATCAATCTCTTTTGGGTCCGGCATTTTCATCAAGCGGCTTCCGTAGCTCATGCTGTTTTGCCGGAGGCCAGGCCTTTTGGACACGTTATGCTACCTAGTCTTGACATTGAGCCTGCGGCGGCAGCGCCCATGCAAGGGCCGAGCGTGGACATCGAAGGCGGGAGTATCCTGATTGGTCAGCGGGTGCAGGGAGTGATTGACTCCAATTCGGATGCTGACGTGTATCAATTTCAGGGCGTCGCCGGTGAGTCGGTGAGGATCGAAGTGAATACCACATCGGGCGCACTCGATCCGGCGGTCACGCTCTTTCTCGATGCCTCGCGATTCTTCCCGCGTCCGCCGAGTCCCGCACATTCACTTTCCGCCGGCATGGAGGTCTTCACGCAATCATTCGCTGAAGACCTGGCTCAGCAGGGCACGGTATTTGTTGACATCACCGCGCCACCCGATGGCTCGACAATTCCTATTCCCGCCAATCCGACTAATATTCAGTTAAGCGGCAAGGCGGGAGTCACGGGAACTGGCGTTCCGACGAATCTCGAAGTCTGCATCGTGCTCGACGTTTCAGGCAGTGTGGACGATCAGGAGCACAGCTTGCAGGTCGCGGGTGTGCGCGCGATTCTGGCCGCCCTTGACCCCGATGGTGATGGGTTGCTCACATCGTCGGTCGCATTGGTTCAATTTCATACCACGGCCGCCATCGTCGTTCCGCTGACTCGATCGCGCGCCCAAATAGAGAGCGGCCTGGCGCGAATCGGATCGGGCAGCACCAATTACTGGGACGCGCTTGAGAAAGCCCTTCAGGCACTGGCTCCTTCCAGCGCGACAGATAATATCGCCGAGATGGTGCTCTTTTTCTCGGATGGAGAACCCAACACAGGTGGGGATTACAGAGCGCCTGGAGGCCCGCTCGAACGCTTCCGTCCTGCTGGGATTCGAATTGATACGTTCGGCATCGGCACTGAAGTGCGTGCATCCACACTGATCGAAATCGCCCAAGCCACAGGCGGCACGTTCACGGCGATTCCCACGTTCGCGGATGTTCCGAGGGTTACCGCCTCGCTGCCGGGCGTCGTTGGGCTTCAATCCGTCGTGATTGATACCACCGGTGATGATCGCGGCGATGTCACCGCCAATGTCGGCGTTGACGGGAGCTTCACTGCCACTGTGCCCTGTCGCGTCGGGCGAAATGTTTACACGGCGATTGCGACGGCCACTAATCCGAGTCTGCCGGCAGCAAGGGACACAATCACTGTATTTGGTCAGCTTCGGCCACATGTCGGTTCCAACATCGGCGTCATCCATGATGATAATTCCGGTCCTGGCAACAATGCGCTCATCAACGTAATTCAATTGCCGGTGTCGGGCAGATACCTCATTCTGGTAGCTTCCTCTAGGAGCGCTAGCAGCGGCGGTTATGAACTGATTCTCAGTCCGATTGACAAAAATAGCAACGCCGTGGCCATCGGTGTGGGCAACGAAGTCAGGATCCATAGTACGCAGACCGGCGCTCAAGCGCTGTCGCTTGGCTTGGCCACATTTCTCGGCTTTAGTCCGAGTGGCGAAACAGCCGCCATCGGTGTGGGCAATGAGGTTAGAATCCTCAACACCCAAACAGGCAATCAGACGGTCTCACTCGGGTTGGCGACGTTCTTGGCGTACTCGCCTGATGGAGAGGCGGTTGCAATCAGAGTTGGCAACGATGTTCGCATCCACAATGCTCTCACCGGCCAGCAGATGGTATCACTCGGCTCAGCTACGTTTCTCGGTTTCAGTCCGACTGGAGAAATGGTAGCCGTCGCCGTCGGCACTGATGTGAGAGTTCACAACACACGCACCGGCGCGCAAACGGTATCGCTTGGGTCGGCGACGTTCCTGGGGTTTTCACCTGAGGGGGAGACGGCGGCTATCGGTGTCGGCGCGGACGTTCGGGTTCATAACGCTCGTACCGGCGCGCAAGTGATCTCGCTAGGCTCAGCGACGTTTCTGGGATTCTCGCCCGATGGGGAGGCGGTCGCCTTCGGTGTGGGCACGGATGTTCGGATTCATAATACTCGGACGGGCGCGCAAGTGATCTCGCTTGCGGCGGCCACGTTTTTGGGTTTCTCGCCTGACGGACAATCCGTTGCCGTCGGCGTTGGAAGGGATGTTCGCATTCATAATGTACAGACTGGTCAGCAGGTGCTCTCACTTAGCTCGGCCACGTTTTTGGGTTTCTCGCCAGATGGAGATACTGCTGCCATTGGCGTCGGGACCGACGTTCGCATTCACAATACGCGAACCGGCCAGCAGATGGTATCGCTCGGCTCGGCCACGTTCTCGGCATTTTCGCCAGATGGAGAGACCGTCGTGATGACTGTTGGCGGCGATGTTCGCATCCACAATGTTCAGAGCGGCGCGCAAGTGTTGTCGCTCGGCTCGGCCACGTTCCAAGGGTTCAGCCCGGATTCAGGAGCAGTGGCACTCCGAGTGGGAAATGATGTACGCATCCACAACGCTCGCACGGGCGGGCAAACGGTGTCGCTGGCATCAGCGACCTTCTTGGCATTCTCGCCGGACGGACAAACCGCTGCTATCGGCGTCGGCACTGATGTGCGAATTCACAACACGCGGACGGGTCAGCAGGTGGTGTCACTTGGGTCGGCGACGTTCTTGGGATTCTCGCCTGAGGGGGAGACAGTGGCCATCGGCGTTGGCACGGATGTGCGGATTCATAACACACGGTCTGGTCAGCAAGTGGTGTCGCTTGGGTCAGCGACGTTTCAGGCGTTTTCGCCTGACGGAGAGACGGTCGCCATCCGCGTCGGCACTGATGTGCGCATTCACAATGCGCGAACCGGCCAACAGATGGTCTCGCTCGGCTCGGCCACGTTTGTGGCGTTCAGCTTGGATGGGGATGCTGTGGCCATCGCCGTCGGCACTGATGTGAGAGTTCACAACACACGCACCGGCGCGCAAACGGTATCGCTTGGGTCAGCGACGTTTTTGGCGTTCAGCTTCGACCATACGCGGGGACCCTCCGGCGGGCAAGGCCTGAACGATCTTTGCATCAACGCCAGAGAGATTACCAGAGTGCCATTCACCGAGACGCTCGATACGACGCGAGCGACCAGGTCCGATGACGATCCGCTGCAATCATGCACAGGTTCGCTGCGGAATTCCAATAGCGTTTGGTATAGGTTCACCCCAAGCACGAGCGGCACCGTCACTGCCGACACCGCCGGGAGTAATTATGACACAGTTCTCTCGGCCCATATCGGGTCGTGTGGTGCGCTGAGTGAAGTAGCTTGTGATGATGATAGCGGCCCCGGCCTCACCTCGCAGATAAGGTTCGAGGCGATTGGTGGGCGAGCGTACTTTTTCATGGTGACCTCCTTTGGTTCCAGTTCAGGGGGCGGCACGTTGGTGTTCAACCTGCAATTTGCGCCGCGCGGGCAGCGGATCATTCGTGTTGCTCAACGCGGCGGCGGCGATTTCGCCAGCGTGCAAACGGCCATTGACGCTGCACGACAGGGCGACATTGTCGAGATCATTGATTCGGAGACGTATCGTGAGAATCTGCTGATCACGACCAATGACATCACGGTACGTGCTGCGCAAGGTCGAACGCCGGTGATTGATGGAAGCTCCAGAGAAGGGCACGCCATCGAAATAAACGGCGCAACCGGCGTCACCATCGAACGGTTAACCATTCGAGGTGCAACTGGAGGCGGCGTGGCCGGCGTGCGGGCTCGCAACGGCGCAAGCGCAACGCTGATCAACAACGTGATCACGAGTAATACACGCGGCGTCAGCGTCTCTGCCTCGCAGGTGATTCTGCGAAATAATCGGGTCGAGAATAATCGTGGGACGGGCATCATCTTCTTCACTGGATCGTCCGGCTTCATCGAGGGTAATACGATTCAAAACAACAATGACAATGATCCCACTTCGCCGTTCGATCGGGGAATCGAGCTTCAGAATCTGGCACAGACGATGGAAATCAGGAACAACACGATCTCCGGCAATGCCAGCCACGGGGTCATTATTTTCAGCTCCAACGTGACACTGACAGGCAATACCATCTCGGGGAACGTTCTCGGTATCCTGGCAACGCTCTTCAGCAGCTCGGCCTCGGGGTCAGTCGCCATGATTCGGAGCAATACCATTGAGAATCACCAGCAAGGGGGTATCTTGCTTCTTGCTCAGACATCAGGAGAGATCACCGCCAATAAGATTCTCAATAACAACGATCGGAATGCCAGTACCTTCTTTGATCGTGGGATTGAGCTGGTCAACACGGCGGGCGAGATGCGGATCCAGAACAACGAGATCACCGGCAATGGGAATCAAGGGGTGATCATCTTCTCGACGCGAGCGCGGTTGATCAACAACTTGATCGCCAATAACACGGCGGGAGTTGTCCTGAACGCGTCCTCCGATACGCCGACGGTTGGGGCGCAAGTGAGTCTCATCAACAACACGGTCGCGTTGAACCGCGATCTCGGCGTCGGCGTCGTCACGGGCTCGAACTCGCGGGCAACCATCATCAATTCGATCATCAGCGGCAATACTGATGATCTCGATGGTGTGGCTGCCGCTGATGTGAGCTTCACGTTGATCGGAGACGGGACGTTCGCCACGCTGAACAACAATCTGACCGGCGATCCGAGGTTCGTGAATGCTGCGGGCGGCAATTTCCGGCTCCAATCTAATTCGCCAGCGATTGATCGCGGCAGCAATGCAGCCATCGCCGGCGTCACGACCGATTTGGCCGGCAACCCGCGCATCGTGGACGGCAATCGGGATGGCACGGCGACCGTAGATCTCGGCGCGTATGAGTTTCAATAGAGCGATTTGTGAATAAGTTGACCCTGGGGGCGCGTGCTTGCAGCGTGCATGAGCCGGCAAGATCCGAGGCCCCCAGTCAAAGGCAACTGAAAATCGCTCTCGATCACCCGGCAAAACACGCGGACGAGGCCAGATGAGAACCCTCACTATGACCTGCGTCAATTGCGGGATGACTGGTGTTTCAGAGATGAAACGGAGATTTCAAATATGAGCGGATCATTTCGACTATAGTTTTTGCGCTAGAGCTCATTGATTCGGATAGGATTTTTCTCAGCAAACCATCGGTTGGCGACACAACTTGTTGGTGAACTGGTTATTTGGTTCATTCTGTGCAGAAGGTGTTTCAGCATCGCAACGTGTAGAGCAAAAATAGAAGAGCACGGCTTGAAAACCTTCGAGGCAATCTCTAGCCAAGCTATTTTCAAATCAGGTGATTAAGCGGTTTGAGCTGCGCTTGCTGCTCTGGCACGTTGATTGCTTCGTAACGGCTGGTTCTCGGCAAGGAACTGAGAGCCAATGCTGATAGCGAAATTTTTGAAGCTAAAGGAGAGAAGAATCATGAATCGGATTTTGATAAGCGTTGTATCCGTGACCGCGCTCTTGGCCTCTGCTGCGGCCCTTCCGGTGGTGGATGCTTATCGGGACGGTGGACAGAAGGTGGTGGTGTCAGGAGCGAGGTCAGCTCCTCATCAATTGAACACTCATACAGAAACGAATTGGGCCAGGATGGCCTATGTGGTGAGGCCCGACACGGCGAAGACGGCATCAGCGCTGGCCGGGCTACGGGCCGTCCAGTTAATTGAGCGCGACTTCAACGGAGATGGACGGGCTGACATGCTGGCTGTCTACCGAGGCGCTGGTCAGGCTCAGGTGAGTTTGCGCTTAAATCAGGAATCGGGAGGTTTTTCTCAACACCATGTTTCGGCGCTGGCCGGTCAATCTCCAACAGCCGTGGTGGTGGAAGACATCAATTTCGACGGGCATCCGGATGTGTTGATCGCGTTTGAGGACCTTGCTGCTGTTTCCTTGGTTGAGGGCCTCGGTGGGGGCACTTTTGGCGAAAAGCAATTTGCTACTGGAACTGCTGTGCAGGCGATGACAGTGGCCGATTTTGACCAGGATGGCTATGTGGATATCCTTGCAGCGGGCGCTTCGGCTCAGGCTGTGGTGTTATTGCGGGGTAACGATCACGGGTTTGGATTGCCGGTAACGTTGTACACTTGGCCAGAGGAGAAGCGGATTGAGCCGGTCGCGCTGAACGTCGTTGATGTGGATCAAGATGGGTTATCCGATGTGGCTGTGACGCACCGTCGTGGAGTAGACGTGTTGGTGGCGGCCAACGTGTATGAGCCAACAACGTTAATCGTCACACCGGCGAGCGTGGTTGATGTAGCGTGGGCGGATTTCAATGACGATCAGAAGCTGGATTATCTGATTGCCTTAAGTAATGGCTATCTGCAGATAGGGTTGAGCAATCAAGATGGTCGTTTTAGCAGAACGCAGACGTTGCAAACTGGTATGCTGATCAAACAGGTTGCCACGGCTCAGTTGAATGATGACGGCTATGCCGACGTGGTGATGGTCTGCGCCGAAGAAAAGAGTTTGTTGCTTGCGCTCAACGATGGCAGTGGCGGCTTGAGCCGCACGTCTCGGTTAACGCTCACTGCCCAGCCCGATGCCGTGACAAAGACGCGGCTGAATAAAGATGGGATTGATGATTTGGTGATTGCTGCGGATGATGGTGGCATGCACACGGCGGCGAGCGTGACAGCGACGATCACCGTCAATTCCACACGCGATGTCATGGATATTCCAGCCAACGGGCAAATGAGTCATCTGCCTGGGCCGGATGGCCGAGTCTGTTTGCGGGAAGCCATCGTTGCAGCCAATAACACGGCTGGTCCGCAGACGATCGTGTTCAACATTCCCAGGTCAGATAGCGGGTTTGATGGCAGAGTATTTCGTTTGCAAGTGACGTCAGCCTTGCCGGAGCTGAGCGGCGGTGGAACGACGATTGATGGATCGAGCCAGACGTTGTTCACAGGTGACACCAACCGGGCCGGTCCGGAAATCTTTCTTGATGGCCGCGCTGCCGGTCGCAATGTGGATGGCCTTTCGATGACGTCCTCGCTTAACGTCGTTCAGGGGTTGATTGTGTCGTCGTTTTCAGGCAGCGGTGTGAAGATGCTCGGTCGGGCGGTCCAGAATATCTTGGTTGGTTGTTACATCGGCACCAATGAAACCGGCACAGAAGCTCGTCCAAACGGCTTCTCCGGCGTCGTGGTGGCCGGTCAGGGATCGCAATCCAACCTGATTGGCGGGACCGTCGCAGAAGATCGGAATGTAATTTCCGGCAACGGCAGTCACGGCATCACGATCCAATTTCCTTCATTCGACAATCGCGTGTGGGGCAACTATATCGGCACGACAGCCGCTGGCGATGCGCCACTGCCGAATCTGGCCAACGGCGTGTACATCACGAGCGCCCGAGAAAACTTGATCGGCGGCGTTTTTCCAGGCGCTGGCAACGTGATTGCCGGCAATGGGCGACATGGCATCAGCATTGAATCCGGTTTGAGCAATCAGGTTCAAGGCAATCTGATCGGGACCGATGCGACAGGCTCAGTCGCACTCGCCAACGGACAACACGGGATTGTCGTTTCATTTGGTTCCGACTCAACGCTCATTGGCGGCACAGGCGCGTTGGCCCGCAACGTCATTTCGGGCAATGGACTGAACGGCGTGGAAATCACCCAGAGCAGTCAGAATACGCGCGTGTCGGGCAATCTGGTGGGCACGAATCAAGCCGGCACAGCCCCGTTGCCGAACGGCGTCAACGGCGTGTTGGTAACAACCGGCGCCACACAAACTCTTATTGGCGGTTTGAACCCGCAATCGAAAAACGTCATTGCCGGCAATAAAGGAAGTGGCGTAGTCTTGGAACGCGATTCTTCATTGAACAACCTGCAAGGCAACTATATTGGTCTGGATGCAACCGGCGCAGCGGTGTTGGCTAACGGCGGTGACGGCGTGACGTTGCGTAACACGACCAATAACACGATTGGCGGCCGTGAGCCGGGTGCAGCCAATGTGATTGCCGGCAACCGTGGCAACGGCGTCATGTTGTCTGGCGCCAATGGCAATCGCGTGATCGGCAATATCATTGGCGCCAATGTGGATCAGACCGTGCAATGGGGCAATGCCGAGAACGGCATTCTCGTTCAGGACGCCGGCAGCAATACGTTCGAAGCGAACACGATCACGGCCAGTGGTCGAGCCGGCGTGATGGTGCTGGGCGCGTCGCTGCAAAATCGAGTCAGCAAAAATGCCATCTACAACAACCGCACGCTTGGTATTGATCTGAACGGCGACGGTGTGACGCATAATGATCCGAGCGACCTGGATTCAGGCCCCAACGGACTGCGCAATTTCCCCATCATCACCGGCGTCAGTGAAGAAGCATCGGGTTTGATGGTCAGCGGATTCTTGCCGGCGCCAATGGCTTCAACACAGACGATTGAGCTGTTCCGCGCTATGCCGAGCCCATTTGGGTACGGTGAAGGTGGACAGTTCCTTGGCGAAATCAGGCCCGGCGCCGATGGTCAGTTTTCAATCATGATGCCGAAGCTGTCGGGCGATGCGCCGCTGGCCACAGCGTTGGCTAATGGCGATCAACTCACGGCGACGGCGATTGATATTGCCGGCAACACGTCGGAGTTCTCTCCCAATTTCATCATTGGCATCGGCGACACCATCGCTCCCACGGTGCAACTGTTCTCGCCTAATGGCGGTGAGCTGGTCAATGCAGGTGAGACGATGACGATCCGCTGGCAATCGTTTGACAACGTTGGCGTGGTCGCGCAAGACGTGTTGTTGTCCACCGACAATGGCAGAACGTTCATGGCGCTGCAGACGAATCTGGCCGGCGCCATTCAACAACTTCAGGTGTCTGTGCCCATCGTGTTAGAAACGGCGCAGGCCGTGGTGTGCGTGGTCGCCCGCGATGGCAATCGGAATGAAGTGCGCGATTGCAGTGACAGTCCGTTTGTCATCTTCGGGCGCGATGTGATGCCGCCCTCGGTGAGGCTCGCTTCACCCAACGGCGGCGAAATTCTTGCAGCCGGTCAACCATACACCATCACCTGGCAGAGCAGTGATGATCGTCCGGGCATGACGTGCACCGTGCTGTTGTCCACTGACGGCGGCCTCAGTTACACGACGCTGGTTGCGGGCCTGACTGGTGTCAGCTCTTACACCTGGCACATTCCCGCGACGCTCGGTTCAACACAAGCGCGAATTCGTGTCATCTGCCGCGATGCCGCTGGATTGACCTCTCAGGATGAAAGCGACGCCAACTTCGCCATTGACCAACGCCGGCCAGAAGTTCGACTGGCCGAGCCCAACGGCGGCACAATCGTCCTGCGATTGGCAAACAATCCCGTGCGCATTCAGTGGGCATCGGCCGATGATGTGGCCGTCGCCTCCCACGACATCCTGCTCTCACTGGATGGCGGTGAAACATTCTCAATCACGGTGGCGGAGAACCTGCCTGGCTCGGCGCAATCCTACGATTGGGTCGTGCCGAGGCATATTCGTTCAGGCAAGGCTAAGGTCCGCATTATCTCCAAGGACTTTGTGGGCCGACTGAATCAAGATGATTCGGATCGGACATTTATTTTGTTCCGTCCCTAAGGTCTTCTCTCTGTAGCGTTGGCTCACAACCAGAAGGGCATCGCTCGCGTGCGGGCGATGCCCTTTTTATTTAGAGCGATTTTTAATTGCCTGTGGCCTGGGACCCCGCATTTGGTGTGCCAATGCACGCGCGCTCCCAGGCTTTGATGCTTCGTGGTGTGCGCGGAGCACATGCACGACTCCTCTGAAAAAGTCCGACATCAGCTTGCGCCGGAGGCGCAAACAGCAGGTAGCCCAGACGTGCAACGTCTGGAACAGCCGATCAAACAATCGTAGCGCGTTGGAGACGCGCTGAGCCAAGGGTGGTTGCGGCGAGCGGTTCGACGGCATGAACGACCCAGTGGGAGAACTGGTGGCGCCTCTGCAAGGCGCCCTGGAATTGGGAGGATGACACCCTTCTAGACGTTTCACGTCTGGCTACCCTCTTGTGGCGTCTGCCGACGCCGCTTCCCGAGATCGTTGCCTTGAAAATCCGTGGGCGTGCACGCCTGCGGCGTGCTCGTCGGCAGGCAAAGCCTGGCCCGCTGCACGCGCGTGCTCCCACGGTAAGATCATTCGCTAACCGCCCTAGGGCGTAGAGGGACGCGATGAGCTACTTCCATCGAAGCTTTTGCCACTGATCCGATCAGTCAGCTCAGAACGCCTGCTTTTTACCTCAGCGAGCCACTCCCCTCCTTTGTCACCCGCGTCACACGTGATCACAGATCCAAAGACGTTGGTGTGAACATCGGAGTTCATCTGCGACTGATTGCGTCTGTAAGTAGCATCATGAACGCTTCGATGGGTCTGCCTGCCGTGCCTGAGCAAGCCTGCTTTTGCTACCGTTGGTTCTTTTGGAATATAATCCCAGCGCGATGCCGTATTCGTTGCGACAAGTCTTCGAGCCAGGTGGTCTGATTGCTCAACATCATCCCAATTACGAAGACCGGCCAGGCCAGCTTCAGATGGCGCAAGCGGTGCTGGAAGCCATCTCTGAAGGCGGCCACCTGTGCGTTGAGGCGGGCACTGGCACGGGCAAAACACTGGCCTATCTGGTGCCGGCCTTGGCTGCCCATGAACGGGTGATCATTTCTACCGGAACCAAAAACCTACAAGAGCAGCTCTATGCCAAGGACGTTCCCTTCCTGGAACAAGCGTTAGGGCGAAAGCTGCGCATCTGTTACATGAAAGGCCGATCCAACTATGTCTGCCTCTATCGCCTCAAGAAGGCCGATCAAGCACCCATCCTGGAAGCGCTCGACGAGATGGATTACTTCAAAACTGTCCGCCAATGGGCTTTTCAGAGCGAGACTGGCGACCGCGCTGAATTGAGTGACTTGCCGGAGTCGTTAGGATTTTGGTCGAGTGTGGATGCGCGCTCGGAGATTTGCCTTGGTCAAAAATGTCCTGATTACGAGCCGTGCTTCATCACGAGAATGCGGCAGCGCGCGCTCGAATCCGACATCGTCATCGTCAATCACCATCTGTTTTTTGCTGATCTGGCGTTGCGCGGGCAGGACTACGGCGCTGTGTTGCCCGAATACTCAGTCGTCATTTTCGACGAAGCGCACGAGTTGGAGGATGTGGCCTCGGAATACTTCGGCGCACAGGTGAGCAATTATCGGATCGCCGAGTTAGTGCGCGACGCGCAGAACACGCCTATTACCGACACAATTGCTGCCGGTGAAATCGTCAAGGTCTGTGCGCGACTCAAGCAACGCGCTGACCGATTCTGGCAACACTTTGTCGCTGCCCCCGACAGGCTTCGGCGTCGGTGGGAAAACGAATCACCCTTTGGTCCCGAAGGGCGGTATGCGCTGGATGCTAGTTTCTGCATGCGCCGGCCCGGCGCGTTGAGCGGCAGGCCATCAGATGATGAGAGCCCTGAGGATGAGCCTGCCGACTCACTCGAATTGACGCCGGCAGGACAAAGTGTGTTGGCGTTGCTCAATGCGCTCACAAGGTTGGAAACGACGCTGGCATCGCTCAAGGACGCGCCGCCGGAGGTGAGCAACCTGGTGCGGCGAGCTGGGCAGGTTCGCCACGATCTGGAATTCATCATGAGCTGCGCCGAGCCAGAGTACGTCTACTGGTATGAACGGCGCGGGCGCGGCATCTTTCTTCAAGCAACGCCGATTGACGTCTCGTCTCTATTGGCCGAACGGCTCTTCGATCGTGTGCCGACGGCGATTCTGACGTCGGCCACACTGGCCAGCAATCAATCCTTCAGCTTCATCCGTTCTCGTCTTGGGATCAAGCAAGCGCGTGAGTTGATCATTCCCTCGCATTTCGATTTTGCGCGGCAGGCCATTCTCTACCTGCCGCCCCATTTGCCTGACCCGCGTGAGCCGGGCTTTCTGGAACAGGCCGTTGAGGAGATCATCAAGGTTTTGGAGATCACGTCGGGCCGGGCGTTCGTGCTCTTCACGTCGGTTAATCAGATGACGGAAGCCTACAAGCGCGTCAGCGCGCGGGTTTCGTTCCCATGTTTGCTTCAAGGGCAGGGTTCCAAAGGGGGCCTGCTGCAACGATTCCGGCGCACGCCTCACGCGGTGTTGTTTGCCACGAGCAGTTTCTGGCAGGGCGTTGACGTTCAGGGCGAAGCGCTCAGTTGCGTCATCATTGATCGGTTGCCCTTTGCTGTGCCGACCGATCCGGTGGTGGCAGCCCGTTGCCGTTACATCCAGCAGCGCGGCGGCGACCCCTTCTACGAGTATTCACTGCCTCAGGCGGTGCTCATGCTCAAGCAGGGACTAGGGCGACTCATCCGCAGCAAAGATGACGTCGGCGTCTTGTGCGTTCTTGATCCGCGACTGCGAACAAAATCCTATGGAGAAGTTTTTCTGCGAAGTCTGCCGCCCTGTCCGGTGACCACCGATATTAACCAGATCGCTCGCGTGTTCGATTGAAACCTTCTGTTGCAGGCTGTGAGATGGCCTGTCTATAATGGCCGCTTCCAAGCAGTCTTTGGCAACCCAGGTGACCATGCTCATCAGGCAACGAAGAACAAGACGAATGCAGACCTTGACCAGGACGCTGATTGAAGCGGCTCGCCACGTTCATAACGAAGCGCGCGATATTGAAATCGTCCAGCGAGCGATCTATCTGCCGAATTTACCCGCCGCCTTTGAAGGGTACACGTTGGTTCAGCTCTCTGATGTTCATCACGGCGCGCTGGTCCGAGCGGATTACATCCTCTCGGCTGTCGCCATGATCAATGAGCGGCAGCCTGACGTCGTGGTGTTGACGGGCGATTACATCACGCATTCGCGAGCGTATATGGAGCCGTGCGCTGAATTGCTGAGCCAGCTCCGGGCCAAAGATGGCGTTTTTGCCGTGCTCGGTAACCATGAATTTTGGACGGACGCCGATAAGATGACGCGGTCGTTCAAAAAGCACCACATCCATGTATTGCGCAACACGCATACGCACCTTGAGCGCAAGGGTGAGCGCCTCGCCCTGGTCGGCGTGGATGACTCGACAACGGCACAAGATGACATACGCGCGGCGTTGCACGGAGTACACATCAACGCGCCGACAATCTTGCTCTCACACAATCCCAATGTGCTGCGCAAAGCAGCTCATTTCGGCGTGCACTTGATTTTATCCGGCCATACGCATGGCGGTCAGATTCGGCTCTCAACGCGCCAGCGGCCGCCGCATCGCTGGCTACGCTTCTATCATGGCTATGTTCAACTGGGCATGACCCAACTCTATATCAACCGTGGACTGGGCACGGTCATCGTGCCTGTTCGCTATCAATGTCGTCCTGAAATTACTGTGATCGAACTCAAGCGAACAATGCCGGAGCCAGCCAACGGCTTGAGCAGCGGCTCCCACGACGATGAATGAATGTATCACCTGGCCAATCGCCGGTGGATGTACCGCCTGAGCGCCAAGAACGCCCCACGACGATGAATGAATGGGTCACCATTGCCAATCTCCTCACCATCCTGCGAATGGTTCTTATTCCGGTGTTTGTATTGCTTGTCGTTTATCAGCAATTGAGTTGGGCGTTGTGCGTCTGGGTCGTGGCCGGATTGACCGACCTGTTTGATGGGCTATTGGCGCGCAAGCTGAATCAGACAACATCGCTTGGCGTGATCCTCGATCCGATTGCCGACAAACTTCTGGTGGCCACGGCGTTCATTGTCTTAGGCATGAAATCTATTTTGAGCGATCCGATTCCATTCTGGTTGACGGTGACCGTGATCAGCCGCGACGTCTTTATCGTGGTCGGTGCGTTGATGATCTTTATCAAAACGGGATTCCGCAACTTTCGTCCGTCATGGCCGGGAAAAATTAACACGGTGGTTCAACTGATGCTGATCACGGCGTTTCTGGCTCATCAAATTGTCGGACGCTATGCGGATTCCATGCGCGTGCTCTATTACGTCGCATTTCTGATGGCCGTTTTCTCTGGCTTCCAATACATCTTTCACGCGACACGGTTACTCAACGAACAAAAGCTTCATGAGTCATGATCTGCGACAGTTACGTTGGCCTCGCTGGGTGCCGTGGATTATCTCGGCATGCGCGTTGTTAGCATTCTACCGATTGAGTCACGACATCCTGATCGAACTGGCCGGTATCCTGCGACCAATCCTTGTTCGATTGCTCCTCTGGCTGGCGCTAGCCTATCTGACCGAACTGTTATTGGAATGGATGGAGCGCCGATTGAACTGGAATCGGGAACATGCCAGTCTGGCTGATCGGTGTTCCGTTGAGTCTGGGCACACTCACCGGCTTCGGTTATTTAATCTCCTATGTCGGCGCGTTCGTCTCTGTTGTGTTGACGCTTTTGTTGGTGTTGCTCACCACTGAGGGATGGTGGCCGCTGCTGGGCGTCATCGTGGTTTATGTGGGTGTGCACGCGCTTGAAGGGTTCTACTTGACGCCGCGGATTCTGGGCGACCGATTAGAGCTGCACCCGATGGTGGTCATCATCGGATTGATTCTGGCAGGAAGCGCCTTTGGCATACTCGGCATTGTATTGGCATTGCCGGTGCTGGCGGTGTTAAAAGTCTGGTTGGAAGTCTTGCTGGAGCCATATCTCCAATCGTTGGCTGCACAGCAACCGATCACGGCGACCGATGCCAGGGACCTCGCTAGCCTACCGGATGGCTAAGAGGCGCTTGCGCGGCTCCGCCCCAGAGCCGGAGACGATGACGCTGGCAAACTCAGTTCATGCGTTGAGCATGGCCAATCAATCGTGCAGTTATTTCTTTGTGTATTTGTCCAGTGCGGTTGGAGGCTTTTCTGGCGGCGGCGGTGTTGGAACTTGATCAAGCGCCGCCGGGTCGAGCGCAGCAATGCGCGCCACGGCTTCAGCTTTCTCCGGTTCCTCCAGTCGCTCTTTGGCCACCTGCACGTAGAGGGCGACGGCTTCTGACTTTTTGCCTTGCAACTCGAGCGCCCGCGCCAGCGCCAGTTGAAGTTGAGGCTTAGGCAAGGAACCAGGATCATCCACGAGCTGTTTGTAAAGCGATTCAGCCCGACTGTAATCGTTTTTCGCGATAGCGTGTTCAGCAAGCGCGACGCGCGCCAGACGGCTTGTGAGGGAATTTTCCTTGGCCAACGCTTCCAACGCCGATTGACCTTCGGTTGGATTCAAGTGTAACTGGCACACAGCCTCGTAATACTTGGCCATCGCGCCATAATCGGTCCAGCGATAGAGCCACGACGTGCTCACGCGCCGATAAGCTTGCAGAGCGGCGCGATACTTTTCTTCCTCTGTTTTGAAGGTACGAGCAGCGGCGCTGGCCGGCGGTGTTGTGGTCACTTCAGCGTTGAAGATGTCTGAAGCTTCTCCCAGCCGGCGCTCAGCCCGCGCGGACCACCAACTGTATCCGATCGTGACAATCAGAACGAGGGCGATAGCCAACCCGATGCGCTTGATAGTTTGCAGAATAACATCGCGATGCGCCGCCGCTTTTTCGGCTTGACGCAGATACCAATCCTGAAATGGATCATGCTTCAGTTCTTTGGCTTTGATTTTATGCTTTGGCAATTTCCTATCTCCTCAGAAAAAGTGGCACAGGCGTTCCCGCCTGTGGTGTTTTTCATCGTTTCTCTCGCGTCTTCCAGGCGGCATGTAGAACTCCTCGGAAAAGGCAAGCGCAGATTCACTGATCAGCAGATTTTCGATCAGTCAATCGGCGCTTGTTTTTCATTGTTTCTGAGTGTCGCTACTGGCGACAACTCCTGCAAGAACTCATATCGGCTACGACCGATGTGATCGTTGACCGTTTCTGGGCAAGGTTGTTTCCTCTGCGGGCCGCGCCTCTGCTGATGGGTTAGGCAGCCAGACAGAGCAGCCACCATGAAGCCAGCGGATGGGTGATCGGCGATCCTGTCGTCATCGGCGAGGAGACCGGCTCGGCAGGACGTTGCTGTCGGTCTTGCCACACGCGCATGTACCACGTGACCGCCATAATCGCGCCGATGATCAACGCAATCATCAGTCCCATGAGGATGCGCACAATGTTTCGTTCCACGCCGCTTGACCCAGCGCCCACCAAGGACATCACCGCGCCAGACGGCTCCGACGGGTGGTTTTCCATCTGCTGTGGACCGATGAAGGGCGACTGCGAAAACTCTGCGCCGGACAGTGTCCGGTCGAGGTCTGGCAAGGGGTCTATCGAAGGCATGTCGGCATCGAGCAACTCCGGCAGTAAGTAAGCCGGCAGTGACTCATCTCGTTCGATGCGTTCGAGCTGCAATGAGAATTCGGCAGGCGGCTCTGGCAGGCCATCTCCGGAAAACCGACAAAGGACAACTGTGATATTATCTTCACCGCCGCGCGCGTTGGCCAGCGCAACAAGCGTTCGGCAGGCTTGATCCAGGTCTGTACATGACGCGACAGCCTCAGCCAGTGCTGCGCCGTGAACCTTGTTAGACAATCCATCACTGCACAACAGAATCACGTCGCCGCGGTAAATGGTCAGTCGGTCCAGAACCACCACAGTGTCAGGCTGAGCGCCGAGCGCTTGCAAAATGACGTTCTTATAGGCATGATCCTGCGCCTGCTCTTCGGTGATGTAACCCGCGTCAATCAATTGATTGACGAGCGATTGGTCTTTGGTCGCCTGCGCGATGTGGTGGCCACGAATGACGTAGGCCCGACTATCTCCTACTTGAGCCAGATAAGCGTCTCCTTGGTAGTAGGCTAGTCCGGTGAACGTCGCGCCCATGCCGGAAAACTTCGGCGACGATTGACTGCGACGGTGAATCAGTTTGTTCGCTTGTTCCAGCGCCAGACGGAATTGCTCGCTGAACGGCAGCGCGTGATACTCCGGTATGGATTGGAATTTGTGCAAGTAAGCGCGAACCGACTGCACAGCCATCTGACTGGCCACTTCGCCGGCCAACGCACCACCCATCCCGTCGGAGACGGCTGCCACATAGCCGTGCCGGCCAATCTCAATGCTCATGACAGGGCTGCCCGCCGGAGCCGACTCGGTCGCTGTACGATACTCGCCGCGTGTCAGGTCGGCGAGCAGAAAATTATCCTCGTTGTTTTGTCGTACCTTGCCGACATCTGTTTGCGCCGCAACAGACACGACGACTGATTGGGGCTCAGTCATAGCGCCAAACCCCTCAATCGGCATAATTCAAGACGGTTGCGCATTGGAAAACTACCCAGAAAAGCTGGAGCCGGCGATCGGACTTGAACCGATGACCTGACGATTACGAATCGTCTGCTCTACCAACTGAGCTACGCCGGCTTCGCAGAGCCGAACAGTGTAGGAAAAACCCTAGGAGGTGTCAAGCTGAGGTTCAGCCGGTCAAGCGACCGCGCGTGATCGAATCTCCTTTGAAAATAACATTTGAGCGATTCCTCGGAAACACCACTGATGAACACAGATGGACAGTACCAATTGCGGGTTGAAGAATTCGGTTCTATCCGCTCAGACGCATTCTACGCGGGGGCCCACAGCGAGGCCCCCATACAGGCCTGCCCGCTTTCCTGGCGAAAACGCGGGCCCACAGCCACCCTGTACGGGCGGCTCGCCGTGGCCGCCCGACTCCTCTGCAAATAACCATTTTCATGCTTCGTGGCGTTTAATCGCATACGGACGATTCCCTCCTATCTGACTCCTGGCTCCTGATTGTTCCAATGAAGAATTTTCATCGGTCGTTGTGGGCTGATTGCCTATGAGCGGTTCGTGCGACACCTCGGTCGTGATTGGCACAGGAGAGCCGCTGTGCTACACTGGGGCTGCATGAATCCGAACGTGGCCATCATTTCTGCCGTGCTTGCTGTGTTGACGCTTGTACTGGCTATTTTTGGCGCGTCATGGTTGAACCAACGTGGCATGGAACGATTGATTGATGCGCTTGCTGCTGAGTTTCGCGCTGAAGTCAAGCGTTTGGATCAGCGGCTTGATTCGATTGAGCAGCGTCTGGATCGCATTGCGCGTCAACTGGAAGCGATTTTCAAACCGATGCTGCCGCCGCGCGGATAATCATGACGCCCCCTTGCGCTCATGAGCCTCGCAGTTTGGCCAATGTTTGCTCCGCCTTCCGGCGATTCACAAGTGTTTGCCCGTCGCGATAACCGCTGCTGATTCGCAGGTATTCTTCTAACGCCGCGCGCGCATCTGCTGGACGGCCCATTTCCTCATAAAGTGTGCCCAGCAAAAACAGCGCCCGGTGGGCATCCGACCAATGTTCTTCTTCAACATACTCGCGGATTGATTCCAGCTCGGCGAGCGCTTCTTCTTTTTTGCCGGCTTGGTGCAGGATGACGGCCAGATTGGCTGTGAAGCGTCCTTTATATTGAGGAATGGCTGCGCGGCCTTGACGAATGACGTTGGCCGCCTCCTCAAGCCGGCCTTGACGATGATAACAAACCATCAGTTGATCGTAGGCAGCAGCAACGTCCGGTGTCCGGCGGATGACTTCCCGAAAGTAGCGTTCAGCTTGAACAGTTTTTCCTTCCTCCATTGCGATCACGCCTAGACTGATCATCGCACTGGGCCGGTAACGAATGGCCAGCGCGCGCTCAAACGCTGCTTTAGCCTCCTGATTGCGGCCGGCCCGGCGCAGAACGTAACCGTATTGGGTCCAACTGATCACCCCATGGGCATTGGTTTGAACGCCCCGCTCCCATAGCGACACTTCGTTCGTCCACAGGCGGTTGTAACGCACGGTTTGCAGCGTCAACGGGACGCATACCGCCATAGCGACCATCAGGCACACCCATTGTGCTCGCCATGCCGACATAGGAATGAGCTTCGACAGCGACCGGGCGGCTGCCGGGATGATGACCGTCAGTACACCCAGCAGCGGCAGATACAAATATCGGTCTTGGACGATATTTTCCAAATAGAATGCCCGGATGTTCAACGCCGGCGCGAATGTAGTTAGAAAGAAGGCCAGCCCGATTTGCCGCACGGGATCGCGGTCTGCCGCAGCCACCAGAAGTGTGCCCATAATGATGATGAGCGCCAGCGGCAGTCCCACGTTCATCAGATCAACTTGCGCATAGGTGATCGGGCGCAAACCGTAGGATGGACCGATCCAGTAGGGGAAAATCGTTTGACGAATATAAAAAGCCAGCACTGATGGCAATGTAGCCAGCACGTTGCCAGGGCCTTCGGTCTCGTGGGCATGAACGAAGAATTGTCCGAGGATGAAATAGCGAGCGCTGAAGAATGCCACCGTGACCAGCACAAACGGCAGTGCCTCGCGCAAAGCGCGCCCCGCGCGTGAGGCGAACGACGCCCCCGGCGCGCGGTCCAGAACGAATATGGTGACCAGCACGAGCAATGGAAACAAGCTCACCGTCTCTTTGGCCATCACTCCAAGCGCGAACAAGAGCACGGCTGCGCCCCGTTTCCACGGGCGTGGTCGCTGCCAAGCAGAGATGACCAGCCATAAGGCGCCGAGCATACCAGCAGCCGACAGCATATTGGGTGAGCCGGAAATCCACGCCACCGATTCAACCTGCACCGGATGCACGACGAAGATCAAAACAATCGCAAAGGCCAGCGGCCAGGCCAGATTCAACCAGCGGAGCCAGCCATAAGCCAGCGTCGCCACCAGCGCGTGCAACAGGATATTGCCTGCGTGCCAGCCAACCGTGCTGTCCACCCCAAACAGCCGATAACTCACCATGAGCCACACAACAAACATCGGTCGCCAGTAATTGCTCCAGGGTTCTTCCTTCTCGCCTTTGAACGCCCATACGTCGGACGTCAGCGCCGTCCAAATGTGTTTGTTCTGCTGAATGAGCTGGTTCTGCGCAATCTGCATCGTGTCGTCGTAAATGAACGGGCCTCTGAGTGTATTAGCGAACACAGCAACGGTCACGGCAACAATCACCACCACGACAATCGTATCGAGCCGTCGCCACCCTGCGATGGATGTAGCGACAGATGGTTGCGGTTGTCGGAGTGAGTGTTGCTGTTTGCCCATGTCAATTCCAGTACGCACTGCACATCGCGACGATCGTATCGAGCCCTCGTCAACCAGGAATGTCGGGACGGAGAAATTTACCATCTGTTGCCGCGCTCTCACAATTCACGGTTATCATGTTCAGCCAATGGAGCGCATTGATGAGTGAACCTTGTCCCGTCCGGCTCCGGATCAACACGAATCGGCCGGCCCGCGCCGTTCGTCTTTTACGCAGGCACGACGAAACACTGTGCAAGGATAGTTGCCGCGAAAGCGCAAGCGATTCCTGAGCATGGGCAAGAATCGTTGCATGAACTGAAGCAAACAGCTAACGACTAAAAACTGATCGCGCACCCAGAGCAAGTCTCCGTTGCCTCAAGCTGGAGGTCACACATCTTCCGGGCTCATGCACGCCGGAATCGTGCGCCCCCAGGGCACACTCATTCATGAACTGCTCTCGCGCGAGAAAACCGTCGGCTCATTGCATGAGCTAACGGTACGGGACTACAAAGTTGTCCACGCGTGGACCCCTTCCTCCCAGAAAAAGACTTTCCCATCTTGCAGCCACGGGATCATCTGGCGACGCGCCGCATCCTCAGCCCCTTCCGTGGTCGTTTCGCCGGCCACAACGGGAATCGCTCGATAGCCGGCCTTGCGCAACAACTCAGCACGCCGCCGCGCCCGCTCCACATCGTTCACGTCAACCGTCGTGGAAATCTCCACCGCCAACCACAGCTCTGGCCCCTCCGGTTGCTCTTGCGCCGGCCCGCACAGCAGCAAATCCAACAACAGCACATCGTAAATCTCATCCTTGGACAGATGCCGCTCCAACGTATCGAGCAATGACGGCAGCTCCACCACGCGCGGCCGCCGCACTAAGCGGCCAAAGTAGGCTTGCGCCCGCTCCCGGTACTTCCGCTCAAGCTCTCTGCCTTCCAGGTTCCCCACCCGGCCTTCCAGCCGAGCGAACCGGCCTTCCAGCCGATCCATTCTTTGTTCGAGTCGTTGCTGGCTTTCGAGCATCATGCGTTGCGCTTCGGCCAGACTTCGCTGCGCTTCAGCCAGTGCTGCCATCTGCTCTTCCACGCGGGTCAGCCGTTCCTCCGTGCGCTGCTGCGCCTCGGCCAATGCTCGTTGCGCTTGGGCCAGCTCACGAACGATCGCCGGCAGCTCGAGCAATTCATCGGTCAATAGCAACCGACGCAACTCGGCCCGCCACTGCGGATGGTCGCTCAATAGCCGAACCAAGTCGTAATAATCATGCACCTCAAACGCCATGTCTGATCTCCTGACACGCACAGTGTAGTTGCTGCTCATAGCAAAGAGCAAGGCGAAGTTTGCCCGTGCAAGAGGCTCAAGGCTTTGCCGGGCCCTGCTTCTCGTGCGTGAAAAGTGTGTCCGCGAAAAGCCCTGGGAGCGCACGCCTCAGCCGCACCTGTTGAGCCTGCCAGAGGCAGACGCTCCCGGCTATGCCTGGCGCACACGGGCGATTCGTTCGTGAGGTGGGATCACTCATGGCTGATTCTCCTGGATTGGCTTACACCATTTACAGAGGGAAAGACCAGTCCATGAAGCCCCAAAGCATGGCGAGACCTGAACTGACTGAGCGGGACTGTGCGATCTTCACTTGGCATTTGCTCTGCGTCTTATCAATCCGCATTCCGCGCCAGTTCAATCCGCATTCCGCGCCAGTTAACGGTCGTGAAGCTGTGCTGTCAATGGCCTGCGCCGCGGCAGACTAGCTCATCAGCAAGAGACTGATGGCCATGACCCCCATACCGGCCATGAGGCCGAGCAGGCTGTCGTGCCCCCTGCCGTAGGCGCGGCTGGTCGGCAGCAGTTGATCCAAACTGATGTAGACCATGATGCCGGCCACGCCACCGAACAGTACACCTACGACTTCGCTCGGGATGGCTCCCGTTTCACCACCCGTTAGCAACCGCAGCATCACATAGGCCACGATAGCGCCTAGCGGTTCAGCTAAACCGCTCAGACAGGAATACACGAATGCCCGCGCGCGGTTTCCTGTGGCATAGAAGATCGGCACCGCCACGCTGATTCCTTCAGGAATGTTGTGCAGCGCAACCGCCACGGCGATAGCGACGCCGACGTTTGGGTCTTGCAATGCTGTCACAAAGGTAGCCAAGCCTTCGGGAAAATTGTGAATAGCAATTGCCGTCGCTGCGAACACTCCCATGCGCATGAGCTTTCGGCGATGGCGACGATGATCGTGCAAGCCGGAGAGCGAATACTCCGTTGGATGCTGGGCAATCGTGTCGAAGTCCGGCAGCGGGGCTGATGCGCTATGCAGTGGGGCGGTCTCATCGTGGGCGTGGACCTCATGCGGATTCTCAGCGGCTGGAATCAGATTGTCCACGATACCAATCAGCAGGAGACCGCCGAAAAACGAAGCCAGATGAATCCACTGTCCCCAGTATGCGCCATAGGCTGCGCTCAGCACATCAACGCCCTTATGGAAGATCTCCACGAACGATACGTAGAGCATGACGCCTGCTGAGAAGCCTGTGGCCACCGAGAGGAGGCGGTAATTCGTGCGCTCGGCGGTGAATGCGATGGCACTGCCGATGGCGGTGCTCATGCCGGCAAACGCCGTCAGGCCCAGTGCAATCCATACGTCAGTCATGTTCTCGTCCCTTGTTCGCTTATCTGCACGTTAAGTGATCAGCGATGGCAACCAGCGGCATGCCGACGCCGTTTCTGATCTGTGTGATCCATTGGTCTTACCGACGGCGTTATCCGCTGTTGTCAGAGGGTGAGTTGATTTGCGCAGTAACCATGCTGCTCAATGTCGGTAATGTTGGCCAGCGTTGTCTGAGCGATGCTTTCTAACGCATTGCGGGTGAAAAAAGCTTGATGCCCGGTGATCAACACATTGGGAAACGTTAGGAGCCGCGCGAACACGTCGTCTTGGAGCACAACATTAGACAAATCCTCGAAAAACAGTTCTTCCTCCTCCTCGTAGACATCCAGGCCGAGGTAACCAATTTTGCCTGACTTGAGGCCTTCGATCACAGCCGTTGTGTCAATCAACGCTCCGCGGCTTGTATTGAGCAAGACAACGCCCGCCTTCATCTTCTCTATCGCCTTGGCGTCAATCATGTGGTACGTCTGCGGTGTCAGCGGACAATGCAGCGTGATGATGTCTGCCAATGTCAGCAGCTCGTCCAGTTCGACATAGCGCAGCCCAATCCGCTCACTGTCCGGGTGAGGCGTCAGGTCGTAACCCAGTAACGAGCAGCCAAAGCCGTTCATAATCTTGGCTACCTCGAATCCAATTTTGCCCGTTCCGATGATGCCCACCGTCAAACCATACAGGTCAAAACCGAGCAAGCCATCGAGCGCGAAATTGCCTTCGCGCACCCGATTGTAGGCCCGATGCACTTTGCGGTTGAGGGCGAGCAGCAGCGCGACCGTATGCTCAGCGACGGCGTGAGGCGAATACGCCGGAACCCGCACAACGCGGATGTGATTGGCTTGTGCCGCTCGCAGATCAACATTATTGAACCCGGCACAGCGCAGAGCGACCAGATGAGTGCCGCCTTGCGCCAATGCCGTCAGTGTGACGGCGTCCAGTTGATCGTTGACAAAGATGCACACTGCTGGAAAGCCTTTGGCCAACGCGGCTGTTGCCTGACTCAGCCGAGCGTCAAAGAAGACCAGCTCGTGGTGGTGTCGCTCATTGGCCGTTTCCAAAAATAAGCGATCGTAGCTCTTGGTGCTGAATACGGCGACGCGCATGCGAACGGCCTCCTTCAAACCATCTGCACTTCGCGTTGCTCAAACAGGTGATCCAGCCACAACGAGGTCA
The DNA here is from genome assembly GCA_025054955.1 of Blastocatellia bacterium. NCBI lineage: Bacteria > Pseudomonadati > Acidobacteriota > Blastocatellia > Blastocatellia bacterium. The sequence continues at coordinate 27,035 of JANWZE010000112.1, forward strand.
GTTTCTCGGCTGCTGAGTTCTGCCGCAATCGCTCGCTGAGGAACCGGAAGTCAACATGGTCAAGCGGCTGATCCTGATTGAAGCAACTGAACACCAGTGTCTCACGACCGGTTTGCGGGTCTACGTGTCGTTGCAGACATTGCGAGCAGACTTCCTTCATCATGCATTGCATCGGCGAGTTAATCGAACCGATGGCTACTCGTTCGTGCAACACGTCGCGCAGCACCGTATGACGGGCTTCGCGCACAGCGTTCATCATGCGATCAGACCCGATGCAGATGAGCCGATCCACCTCCTGCAAGCGGATGGGCTGGGGTCCCAACTCGCCGCGCGCATACCGATCCATTGCCTGGACGATATTGCCGACAGTGGTTCGGTCTTGCGGTCGGTGAGGCGGGATCGGCTCGCCTTCATCCACGCTCCAGACGACGATGTCGCAAGCATCTTCAATCGCCCGGCGCTTGAACAGGTCAGCGCGGCGCTTATAACCGGCGAAGTAGATGACGCGGTTACCGCGCTGCTTCATCGCCGCGGCAATCGAAAACAGCACCGCATTCCCCAATCCGCCGCCGGCCAGCAGCACGGTTTCGCCATTAGGAATTTCCGTCGCCGTGCCGGTCGGCCCCATCAGCACGACTTCTTCGCCAGGCTCAAGAATGGCGCACAAGCGCGACGACCCACCCATCTCTAACACGATGAGCGAAATCAATCCACGCTCAGGGTCTGTCCACGCGCCAGTCAACGCCAGTCCCTCCATCGTCAGGCGAATACCTTCGACCACTTCGGCTGTGCTCTCGTAATTTTGCAGACGATAGAACTGACCCGGACGAAAATGCCGCGCTGCCATCGGCGCGCGCACAATGACTTCAACAATGCGATCCGCCAAGCGAATGGCATCCACCACGTGCGCGCGGAATCCATCTTCTAGCACCTCAGCAAAGCGCACCCAGGCATTTTCCCGTTCGGGCTGTTCCTCAAGGTCCTGCGCTGCGACTTCCTCTTCAAACAGCTTGGCGATCTCCCGATAGCCGTGATAAGCCGACGCCATCGCTTTGACGACACTGCCGGCAAAAACCGGGTGTGCATCGCCGTAAAACGTGATGAATCGTCCATCGCGCTCATACGAAGTGAAGAAGCCGACCTCCCCCGGTCCCACGCGCTCAACGTGACGCGAACCATCAGCCGCCCGCACAACACGGTGCATGGCGAAACACTTATTTTTCTCGTCAATCACGAATGTACCCGGATGCTCTTTCTCATAAACAATGTTGGGATTCGTACCGGCCGCCACCATCACGGCGCGGGCCGGAAATTCGACAATCTCGCCGGTATCTTTCAACTGACCATCTACGAATTTCATGCGCGTGAATTGAACAGCTCGCACATGGTTGTATTCATCCAGCAGGCATCCCACCGGATTCATACACTCGACAAAGCCAATGCCTTCCTCGAGCGACTTGATGATCTCTTCATGGTTGAGGCGATAGGCGGGTGAGTCTTGCAGGCGCCTTCGGTAGACAATGGTGACGCCGCCCCAGGAGCGCACCAACCGGGCAAAATCAGGCGGACGATTTGCGGCAGCGGCGGCGGCTCGTTCGGCCTGCACCATGCGGCCATGCATTAACCAGGTGCGCACGGTTCGCTGTTCCTCCTCGTCGAGCTTAGCCCAGATGGCGTCTTCACCGATCAATTGCTTGAGTCGCTCAAATCGTTCCAGCGTTTTCTCCACCTGGGTCACGTAGTAGGCTTGCAGTTCGGTGGCCGTATCAATCGCCGTCAGACCGCCGCCGATGACCACCGCCGGCAGCTCGACCTGAAAGTTGGTCAGCGAATTTTTCCGATAGGCGCCCTGCCCTTGCAAACCCATGAGAAAATCGGAGGCCATGCGCACGCCGCGAGCCAGATTATTCTTCATCGGCACGATGGTCGGTCGTCCGGCGCCGGCGGCGATAGCGATGTGATCAAAGCCCAGCTCCCATGCGTCCTCAATCGTGATCGTGCCACCGAATCGCACACCGTCCAGCAGTCGAAACTTCTTGCGTCGCATCAGGATGATGTAATTGATGTCGAGAAAATTCTTGTCCCAGCGGACCGTGATGCCATACTCAGCCACACCGCCGAATCCGACTGTGGGGCGCGTCGAAAGCGGCCCCATGATTTCACGCACGTCGCGAATCGGGCGCGGGACGCGCCGCTTGGACCCGCGCAGGTGCACAGCCAACGGCTCGATCTTGAGGCCATCAATGCCAACAACGCCGAACCCCTCGTTGAGCAAATGGTGGGCCAGTGTGTAACCGGCCGGCCCCATGCCAACAACCAGAACGTTTTTGCCGTTGTAGCGCAGCGGATAGGGTCGGCGCGCGTTCAAGGGATTCCATCGAGTCAACAGGGAGACGATCTCAAATCCATAGGGCAGGTGCAGCACCTCGGTGAGGATGCCCGTTTCAATCTGCGGGATGTTGACAGGGTCCTGCTTTTGAAAGATGCACGATTTCATGCAGTCATTACAAATGCGATGACCTGTGCCGGCCAGCAGCGGATTGTCAATCATGATGACGGCCAAGGCTCCAATCAGGTGTCCGTCGCGGAAGAGCGCGATCATCTCGGAGATTTTCTCGTCCAGCGGACAGCCGACCAGCTCGATGCCCAGCGGGTTGCGTTGCACGGAGCCATCTTTGTTCAACAGCCCGATGCTGCACGAATCTTTGCCGCGCAGATGGCACGTCAAACAATAGTGCGCTTCGCGCAAATTTTCTCGCCGCGTGTACCGCGGATCTGTCAAATCAAAGCCATCACGATAGCGCCGTGTCTCCGGCGGTCCCATGAAAAACTCCGGCAGATCAGGCCGTGGATGAATGCGTGCAACCAATTCATTGAAGTCCGTTTTGTGTGGTAGGTGAAAACTGGCCATCTGCTTTCGCCGCCCGGCCAGCGCCGGATGAAATGCCAAGGCTTGAATCCATTGTTCCACCTTGGCCAGATTGGCTTGCGCCGTGGCTCGCGTCTCCGCATCAGTGGCTTGCTCAATCGTCTGGTGGAGCGTCATATAGACCACAGCCAGCTCACGCTCCGGATCGGCAAACAACGCAGCATCCGAGATCAACGCATCGGCCACCTCGCGGTAGGCAAATTCCAATTCGACCGGGTCCATCTCAGATAACGCCTCTGGCGTCGGCGGCTCCTTCAGCAAACGACGGTCGAGAAACTGGCGTTTCCACTTGAACACAATCTGATCGGCTCGCACCCGTTCGCACAGCGCGCGATATTCATCCTCAATGTGAAACAGGCGAGCAATGAAATCGCCGACATAGGGAGCTACTCGCATCAACAGGTCGGATTCCTCAAGCCGTGTACGATCTTTGCCGCCTGAATCGCGATACCGCATGAAGTCTTCCGCCAGCGCCGGATCAATTCGTCCCAATTCGCTGAGAAAGACACGATCCAACGCTTCAATGCGCCGGACGCGATTTAAGTCGGCGTAGCGGAATCCCGGTATACCCAGTTGAAAATTCCACGCCCGCGCTTCATCTCGAATACTCGCAGGCAAATGTTTCAGTGCCATCGTCTCACCTCGTTGTTTGAGTTATCGTCAAGCCATTGCATGATACTGTTTCAGTCAGAGCGATCAGTCGCCTTATCTGAAACCGGCAACCTGACCGCTGCCATCTGTCCTTGAAAGCCAACAAGCCTGGTTTCACGGCGACCATATCACGCCAATGTTTCAGCCATGCTGGTTGGCTCTTCGCGCGAGAAAATTGACAGAAGTTATACCCGCCCTAAGTGCCGTAGGGCAAGCGTCCAGTTGACGCATCCATTGAAGCGCCCGTCGTCAACCAGAGAAACCGAGACATCACACGTCGTGCGTGGCCCATGGGCGCCGACAAGAGTGAACGTGCAGCTCAGCGCGATGCTGCTGCTGAACGATGTGGCACAGGTGTTCCCGCCTGTTCGCCATTTTCATCCTTCGTGGCGAGCCTCAGCTCGTCAGCGATTCCTATGAAAATAGCCCACGAAACACGCGCATCACACGAACGAATTGTATTTTCATCATTCGTGGCGCGCGCGGAGCATAAGGGGGATTCCTCGAAAAACGTGAAAACTCGGCTTGCGCCGGAGGCGCAAACAGCAGGTAGCCAGATGTGCAACGTCTGGAACAGCCGATCAAACAATCGTAGCGCGTTGGAGACGCGCCAAGACATGGCTGTTCCCGGCGAGCGGTTCACCTGCATGAACGACCCAATAGGAGCACTGCTGGCGCCTCTCCAAGGCGCCTTGGGCATTTGGGGATGACGTCCGACCCAGACGTTTCACGTCTGGCTACCCCCTTGCGGCGTCTAACGACGCCGTGTCCAGAGATCGCTCGTTCAGAAATAACTATTTTCATGCTTCGTGGCGTGCTGTTGCCATAGGTGAATCCTCGGAAAAAAACCATTTTCATGCTTCGTGGCGTGCGTGGAGCTCACGGGCGGTTTCTCAGAGAATGTGGCACAGGCGTTCCCGCCTGTTCGCCATTTTCATCCTTCGTGGCGAGCGCAGAGCCCATGGGGGGATTCCTCAGAGAATGTGGCACATGCATTCCCACCTGTCACCCATTTTCATCGTCTCTCCCGCGTCGCTGCCGGTGACATGCAACTTCTTATCAGCAACATGAGCGACTTCGCACACTGAGGAACAGCCAGCCTGTTGCAAGCTGGCGCGCCCACGTTAGCCCCAGCACGAGGCGGCGATGTCCTCCGATTCGCCAGCAAGGCTCACGAAACTGGTGTCAGCTTCTAACCGCTGAGCAGCTTCATCAAAAAACTCGCGGACACGGTCCAGAAATCGTCGGCGTGTGGTCAGTTCAGGCATCCGCCCGCGAAACGCAGCGGCGTTGGGCAACCCTTTGACGTAACCGCCAAGCTGATTACGAATTTCGATGACTGCTCGCTCTTCGCCTGAATAAGCGCAGAACAATTCAAAATGCCGCAGCAACGTAGCCTGCCGTTCCAGAAGCGACGGTTGAGCCGGCGGCAGCGTCTGTCGAATCTCATCCGGGAGGTTCAGTTGTTGTGCCTCGCGCAGCACGCATTGACGAAAAATCCATGGATTACCGATCGCGCCGCGCGCCACCATGACGGCATCGCAGCCGGTTTGCTCCAGCATGCGATGCGCATCAGTTGCCGAAAAAATATCGCCATTGCCGATGACTGGAATGCTGACAGCTTGCTTGACGCGAGCGATCAACTCCCAATCCGCTCGACCTGCGTAGCCTTGCTTGCGCGTGCGCGGGTGAAGCATGATGGCATCCACGCCTTCGTCTTCGCAGAGCCGCGCTACCTCGACGGCATTGACGCTTTGGGCATCCCAGCCGGCGCGCATTTTCACGGTCAACGGAATCCGCACGTGCGGACGGAGAGTCCTCAGAATATGACGCAGCGTCTGCGGGTTCTTCAACAGCGCCGCGCCACTGCCGCCTTTGACAACTTTGGCCACCGGGCAGCCACAATTCAGATTGAGAATGGTCGCGCCATACTCTTCAATGATCTGAGCTGCACGCAGCATGACCGGCGCATCCGTGCCGCTAATCTGCACCATGACCGGATGCTCGCCGGGCAGAAATTCCATCATGCGAAAGCTCATGTCAGTTTGATAACTGAGGGCGACGCTGCTGAGCATCTCTGTTGACATCAGCGCCGCGCCCTCAGCCTGCGCAATCACACGATAGGCGAGGTTCGTCACGCGGCACATCGGCGCCAGCAGATAGCGGCTGGGAATCAGCACCGAGCCGATGCGAAATGATGTAAGCGGCAGCCGGCGCCACCACACGCTTTCTGCCGACAGATCAAGCGCCTCGAAATACGCCGGGTCCTTGAGGTAGGTCACCGTTCGTTGCTGTGACATGCTGTTCATCTTTGACGATTCTCACGCCGGTTGTCAATCATCGCGTGGTGACCGAGCAGGCTACCAACAATGAAAATGGACTACAGGCAGGTCCTCATCCCGATTGTCAATCATCGCGTGACGACGGAGTGTAACCGACAGATGCTTGACCGTGGCCGAGCCGGCGCGTTGCGTATGGTTGAAGCCAAATTGGGTTGTGACGTAGAATCAGACGGCAGACCGGCGACCGAAGACCGGAAGCTTGGGTCGCCGGTCTCGTCATTAAGGAGACCGTGATGATGGAAAAGCGTGTCTACAATTTTGCCGCTGGTCCGGCGATGTTGCCGCAGCCGGTGTTGGAAGAAGCTCAACGGGACCTGCTCGCGCTGCCCGGCGTCGGCATATCGGTTCTGGAAATCAGTCATCGCTCCACATGGTTCGATGACATGCTGCAAGCTGCCGAAGCAAATCTGCGTCGGCTGCTCAACATTCCTGAGCACTATAAGATTTTGTTTCTGCAAGGCGGAGCCAGCCTCCAATTCTCGATGGTGGCGATCAACTTTCTACGTGGAACCGGTCTGTCAGCCGATTACATCGTGACCGGTTCATGGGGCGAACGCGCGCTGCGCGAAGCTGAACGGGAAGGCGCAGTGCGTCTAGCCTGGCACGGCCAAGACGATCACTACACGCGCGTACCGCAGCCGGCTGAGCTTGATCTGAACCCGCGCGCGGCCTATGTCCACTTCACGTCGAATGAAACGATCCAGGGCGTTCAGTTTCCTTCAGAGCCAGAGGTCGGCGATCTCCCGTTGATCTGTGATAGCTCATCTGATTTTCTCTCGCGGCCTATTGCGATTGAGCGGTATGCGCTCGTATATGCCGGCGCACAGAAAAACGCTGGCCCAGCCGGCTTGACTATCGTCATCATCCGCGAGGATATGCTGGATCGCGTGCCGGACGACCTCCACGCAATGCTCGATTATCGTCTGCTTGCCAAGCATAAATCGGTGTATAATACCCCAACCGTTTTTGCTATTTACATTCACAAGTTGGTGACGCAATGGCTGCTCGATGAAATCGGTGGGTTGGAGAAGATGGCTGCGCGCAATCGGCAAAAGGCACAGCAGCTTTACGAGGTGATTGACAGCAGCGATGGGTTCTATCGCGGGCATGCGCATCCCAGCAGTCGTTCACTGATGAACGTGACCTGGCGCATGGCCGATCAGCAACTGGAAAAGGAATTCCTGCAACAAGCTCAGGCGCGCGGTCTGGTTGAATTGAAGGGGCATCGTTCCGTTGGCGGCCTTCGCGCTTCGATCTACAACGCGATGCCGCTGGAAGGTGTACAGGCGCTTCGTCAGTTCATGATTGAGTTTCAGCGCCAGCATCAACGCTGAGCGATTCGGCTCGGCTCCAGATCAAATCAGCAGGATGACGATGCCGCCGGCTTGCGGTCTTGGGTAGTTGGTTCTCGATCTGTTGTGAGTGGCGCTCGATGCCATTGAAGTGGCTGCGTGGCCGGCTTGAATCAGAGCTTTACGCTCTTTGGCCTTTGCAGTAAAATGGCTCCTCGCTCATGATGGCGTCGAGTTCAAATCAAGGAGTGGCAATCGAGTGTGTCTGTTGAAGCCGAGTTAAAACAGTCCAAGATTCGTTCTCTCAATTTGGCGCCGCCGGTCTCTGTTTCGGTTGGAACAAGCCTTGGCCAGGTTATTGACGTGATGAAAACGCAGCGGGCGGCCTGCGTTCTCGTCTGCGAGCAGGACCGCGTCAGAGGCATCTTCACCGAGCGGGACTTGCTCACCAAAGTCATCAACACGGCGAGCGATCTGGCAGCGCCGATTGACGATTTCATGACGGCTGCGCCGCGTACACTCAGTCTGGATGATCCGTTGAGCGACGCGGTCATGCTGATGCATGAAGGCGGTTATCGTCATATCCCGTTGGTGGATGGCTATGGACGTGTGAAAGGGCTATTGGATGTTCGTCACATCATAGAGTTTCTTGCCGAGCAATTTCCTACCGAGGTGCTCAATCTTCCGCCGCGGGTGCACCAACACCTGAACACGCCTGAGGGGGCTTAGTTCAACGAGGTAGCGTCAACGGCGGGCATACATCCTGATCATTGAGGGGCTAGAGGAGTCAAATAGCAATTATGGAAGCAGCAACCGTATTACCTTTAGAGCACCGGATCGAAGAACTCGATTCGGTGACAATTCGATTTTCGGGGGATTCCGGCGATGGCATGCAGTTGACCGGAACCCAATTCACCAATACGACGGCAGTGGTCGGCAACGACTTGGCAACGCTGCCTGATTTTCCGGCTGAGATTCGCGCGCCGGCTGGGTCGCTGCCCGGCGTCAGCAGCTTTCAGGTGAATTTCAGTCGTCATGATATTCGCACGCCGGGCGACCAACCCGACGTGCTGGTCGCCATGAACCCGGCAGCCTTGAAGGTGAATCTGCCCGATCTAGTTGAAGGCGGGATTTTGTTGGTCAACACCGATAGCTTCACTGAAGTCAACTTGCTCAAAGCTGGCTACAAAACCAATCCACTGGAAGACGGCAGTCTGGCCAAGTACCGCGTTTACAAAGTCCCAATTACGACGCTCACCCTGGCTGCCTTGAAGGATGTGGAGATTCCTCATAAACAAGCTGAGCGGTGCAAGAATTTTTTTGCATTGGGATTGATGTACTGGCTTTATGATCGTCCGCTGGACACAACCTACAAGTGGATTCAAACGAAGTTCGCTAAGAATCCCGCTATCGCGCAGGCCAACACACTGGCTGTGAAAGCCGGTTATGCCTACGGCGAAGCGACGGAGATGTTCACCACGCATTATCGGGTGCGGCGCGCAGCCATTGAGCCGGGCGTCTATCGTAACGTCACCGGCAATGAAGCGACGGCCATCGGTTTTATTGCCGCCTCGCAATTGGCCAATCGCCCGTTGTTTTACGCCAGCTACCCGATCACCCCGGCTAGCGATATTCTGCACGAGCTTTCGATGCACAAAAATTTCGGCGTCAAAACATTTCAGGCCGAAGACGAAATCGCTGCCGTGTGCGCGGCAATTGGCGCAGCGTTTGCCGGGTACCTGGGATTGACCGGCACAAGCGGTCCCGGCTTGGCGTTGAAGTCGGAGGCGATCAATCTGGCCGTGATGACTGAACTGCCGCTCGTGATTGTGGACGTGCAACGCGCTGGCCCTAGCACAGGCATGCCGACCAAGACGGAACAGGCCGATTTACTGCAAGCGATGTTCGGACGTAACAGTGATAGTCCTGTTGTTGTCGTGGCGCCGGCCAGCCCAGCCGATTGCTTCACGATGGCGATTGAAGCGTTCCGTCTGGCCACCAAATACATGGTGCCGGTGATTTACCTATCTGATGGGTATCTGGCCAATGGCGCCGAGCCATGGAAAATTCCTTCAATTGAGAGCCTCCCCAAATTCGATGTGAAGTTTCGCACTGATCCGGAAGGCTTCTATCCCTACCTGCGCGACGAGACGACGTTGGCCCGGCCATGGGCCATTCCGGGCACGCCAGGCCTGGAACATCGCATTGGCGGCATCGAGAAGCACCATCTGACCGGCAATGTCAGTTACGATCCGGAAAACCATCAACTGATGACCAACCTGCGCGCTGAAAAAGTAGCGCGTATTGCTCAAGATATTCCCGAAGTGGAAGTCACGGGCGCGCCGGAAGGCGACTTGCTGGTCGTTGGCTGGGGCGGCACCTACGGAGCGATTACTTCGGCTGTGGAGCGTGTGCGAGCGCAAGGCGCCGCTGTCTCCAGCGTCCATCTGCGTTACTTGAATCCGTTTCCGCGAAACCTGGGCGACATTCTTCAACGATTCAAAAAGGTGCTGGTGGCCGAGTTGAATAATGGTCAGTTGGCCCTGTTGATACGTGCTCGCTACCTGGTGGACGCGCTCTCCTACGCCAAGGTGAAAGGTCAACCGTTTAAGATCGCTGAACTGGTTCAACGGATCGAGCAGGTCTTAGCTACGCTCTAAGGAGTCAACACGTATGAATGCACAGAGCCAAGAACGTGGCGGCAACGGGCATGCGCCGACGCCGCCGATCAAACTGACGCGAAAGGATTTTGTTTCTGATCAAGAAGTGCGCTGGTGCCCCGGTTGTGGCGATTATGCCATTCTGGCCCAAGTGCAAAAAGTCATGCCGGAACTGGGTATTCCTCGTGAAAATATCGTGTTCGTCTCCGGCATCGGCTGTTCCAGCCGGTTCCCCTACTACATGAACACCTATGGGTTCCACGGCATTCATGGAAGGGCGCCTGCCATTGCCACTGGCATCAAGGTTGTCAATCCCAAGCTGTCGGTCTGGGTTGTCACCGGCGATGGCGATGCGTTGAGCATTGGTGGAAATCACTTCATTCATGCCCTTCGTCGCAATCTGGACATCAAGATCATCATGTTCAACAACCGGATTTATGGCCTGACCAAAGGGCAGTATTCGCCGACATCGGAATTTGGCAAGAAGACCAAGTCCACGCCGCAAGGTTCAATTGACTATCCGATCAATCCCATCAGCTTGGCGCTGGGCGCGGAAGCCACGTTTGTCGCTCGCTCGGTGGACCGCGACACCAAGCACCTGGCCGAGATGATCGAGCGCGCGGCGCACCACAAGGGATCGGCGTTCATTGAAGTTTTTCAGAATTGCAATATCTTCAACGACGGCGCCTTTGAGGCCTTTGTGGATCGAGCAGTCAGAGATGATCGCATGATCAATTTGGAGCATGGTCAACCGCTGCGGTTTGGCAAAGACCGTCAGAAAGGCATTCGCTGGACCGGCCAGCGACTGGAAGTGGTGGAACTGGGCAACGGCGTGAGCGAGTCAGACTTGCTGGTTCACGATGAGCGGTCGCCGAATCCGGGTCTGGCCTTCCTGCTGGGACGCATGGAATACCCAGCATACCCGGTGCCTGTTGGCGTGTTTCGCGCCATTGACCGGCCCACGTATGAAGAGCTGCTTGAACAGCAAGTTCAAACAGCTATTCAACAGCAGGGCGCCGGTGAGTTGAGCAAACTGCTGCACGGCGCCGAGACGTGGACGATTGAATAGAAGAGAGCGGATTGGGCAGATAGATCATCCACGAGGACGCCACATTCTTTTGAGAGTATTCAGGAAGAGATGCTGTTTAGTCGCGCTTGAACCGGACTCAGCGCTGTTTGCCCTCCGCGCTTGAAGGAGGCATTCATGATTTGTCCTTTTTGTGGTTACGACAATATCCCCGGCAGCGACCGCTGCGCCGAATGCATGCACTCGTTGCGTGATTTAGACCTACCGCAACCGAAGGAAGGGCTGCAAAGGCATTTGATGCAGGATGCGGTCAGTCTCTTGAACATGACTCATCCGGTCAGCCTTCAGGTGGACGCCTCCGTGGCAGAGGCCATTGAGCTGATGAAGCAACACCGCGTCGGTTGCACGTTAGTGCTTGATGGCGAGAGGCTAGCCGGCATCTTCACCGAACGGGACGCTTTGTTCAAGCTGGCTGCCTCGCCACACGATCTCAGTCAACTGACGCTGCGCCAGGTCATGACGCCGGACCCTGCCAAACTCACGCCGAATGATTCAATGGCCACTGCCTTGAACAAAATGTCTGTCGGCGGGTTCCGCCATCTGCCGATTGTTGATCAGGCCGGCGTGCCACTTGGTTTGATCTCAATCAAAGACATCCTCGGCTATATTTACGACACCGTGCTTCGCTCAGAACCGCTGTAGTGAGCGTGGATTTCACAAAAATCGCTCATGGCACAGCACCGTGATCGCTTGTTCTGTTTGTTGTGACTGTAGTGAGCGTGGACTTCACAAAAATCGCCATGGCGACACCGTTGCGTCATCGTTGGAGATACCACGCCGTCGTGAGCCTGGCAGACAATGATCGGGCCGTGTTTGGAACATTGAGATTTTGACGTTTCAGCTTGTTTCGGATTTCGATATTCGGATTTAGGATTTCCCTCAAAGAGGGCTTCGGATTTGGAATTTCCCTCAAAGAGGGCTTCGGATTTCCCTCAGAAGAGGGTTCAAAATGGTCAGGCTCACTCCTTCAAGGCCTGGTCAAAATCGGCGATCAGCTCCTCGGTCGCTTCAAGGCCGACGGAAACACGAATCAAGCCGTCGGAAATGCCCAGCCGTTGCCGCTCCTGAGGAGACAAGCCGCGATGAGAGGTCGTCGCCGGGCGTGTGATCAACGTTTCGACGCCGCCAAGACTCGGAGCAATTATGGGGAGCGTTGTACGCCTCATGAATCGCTCAGCCGCTTCGGTTCCACCATGCAACTCGAAGCTAATCATCCCGCTGAATCCATTGAACAATCGGCGCGCGCGTTGATGACGCGGGTGAGTGGGCAAACCGGGATAGTTAACACAGGCGACCGCTGGATGCTCTTGGAGAAACTGCCCCAGTTGCAGCGCCGATTGATTATGCTGCTTCATACGAACGGCTAGGGTTTTCAGGCCACGATGGAGCAAAAAGCAAGCATGTGGATCAAGCGCGCCGCCCAGATGATCGAGTTTTCGCTTAATGGATTCAACCAGATCACCACGACCAATCACAGCCCCGGCCACCATGTCTGAGTGACCGTTGAGGTATTTCGTGGCGCTGTGCAATGACAGGTCGAATCCCCATTCTGCCGGACGGAAGTTGATTGGAGTGGCAAACGTATTGTCAATAATCGAAACCAGGCCGTGCTCGCGGGCAAACGCGACGACCGCTTCCAGATCGCCCACTTGCAGCAGCGGATTGGTCATCGTCTCGACATAAATGGCCTTTGTGCGAGGCCGCAGATAGGAGGCCCACGACGCTGGATCATCAGCGTCTATGAAATCATAGGTAAGCCCCAGCGCAGCAAAATCCTTTGTGATGAAATCATGAGTGCCACCATAGAGGCACGATTGCGCCAGTAAATGATCGCCGGCGGAGAGAATGGTCATCAGCGTCGTGGTGATCGCCGCCATTCCGCTGCCGGTCACAAGCGCCGCCTCAGCATTTTCCAGTGCGGCCAGCTTTTCGTGCAGCGCCAGATGATTGGGCGAATTGCTCAAGCGAATGTAGCGCAGGTCATGATAATCATCTTCGCCGGCATATTCGAACTGGGCGGTTTGAAAAATCGGCAAACTGACCGCACCGTTGATCCGGGGCACAGGCTCGCCGGCGTGAATGAGTTTGGTTTCAATATGCTTGAACGTTGTTGTCATAGTGAGTCATCTCCTGGGTTAGTTCGGAGCCCGATTGATGCGACATACCTAAGCCTCGAATCATGCTCCACGCCACTAATTGCCACACCCGGCAAGCCATCGGCTTCAGCTCACTGTTGCTCCGCCGCCGACAAAATGAACGATTTCCAAACGGTCATTTTCCTGAACGAGCGTCGTCGCCCAATCGGCACGGCGGACAATCTCCTGATTCCGTTCGACGGCGATGCGCTCTTCGTTCACGTTCAAGTAGCGAAGCAAGGCTTGCACAGTCAGCCCTGCCGGGATGTCGCGCGGTTCACCATTGATTATTACTTTCATGGTTTTGGATTGTAGCACTGCTCGGCCAAAGATAAAATCATTCTATGTTGCAAGTCGCTCAACTGGGTCGCGCGCGTTACGGGCCGGTGTGGCAATGGCAGCGGCGCTGCCTGCAACGACGGCAGCGCGGCGAAATTCCCGATCAGCTCATTTTGGTTGAGCATGAGCCGGTCATTACGTTGGGCCGGAACGCGGCGCTGGACAACGTACTCGTGGACGAAGCGACACTAGCCGCTTATGGCATTGAGCTGCATCACATCGAACGCGGTGGCGACGTGACATTTCATGGACCAGGTCAGTTGGTTGGCTACCCGATCGTTCACCTGCGCGAGCGGGGCATCGCCGGGCCGGTTCGTTATGTGTGGATGCTGGAAGAGGTGTTGATAGAGGCGCTGGCTGAGTACGGCGTCGAGGCGTTTCGTCGCGAGAAGATGCGCGGCGTCTGGACTGATCGAGGAAAGATCGCCGCCTTGGGCGTCCATGTTTCGCGTGGCGTTACCATGCACGGGTTCGCGCTCAACGTCAATACCAACCTGGACTACTACCAACTGATCGTGCCATGCGGGTTGACAGACCGGCGCGTCACGTCGCTCAGTCAATGGTGTGGACGGGAAATTCCCTTGCGCGAGGTTGAGGAACGGGTGATCGCCGCTTTCGTCCGTCTCTTCGGATATGAATCAGTGCAAAGGAATTTTGATTGCCAAACCATCGAACGAGGGATATAAATGAAGGCGAAGAATCGAATCGGACCGGGGGCGCGAACAAGATGATGAAGGTTGCCATCATTGGCTCACATGGGTGTGGTAAGACGGCATTGGCGTTCTCGCTGTGCACTGAGTTACAGAAGCGCGGGCATCGTGTTGAGCTGGTCGTCGAAATGGCCCGGCGCAGTCCATTTCCGATTAACGAAGCAACGTCTGAGGAGGGACAGCTTTGGATTCTGCATCGGCACATTGTCGCTGAGTTGGAAGCCTCAGCGCGGGCCGCAACCGTCGTCTGTGATCGCTCGGTGCTGGACAACTACGCCTACTACAGTCATAAATTCGGGCGGCGACCTCACCTGGATGCGCTCGTTCGTGAATGGACCAAGACGTATGCGTTGCTAGTGAAGGTTCCAATCGTGGATCACTGGCTGATCAACGACGGCGTTCGCTCGGTTGATCGTCAGTTCCAAGCGCAGATTGACGCGCTGGTCGAGACCATGTTGAAAGAGCTGGCTCACGGCAACACCGGCCTGCTTCGGCTCAGTTATCCATTCGATGTCGAACAAATCATCGCGGCGCTGCCCACGAGCGACGCCACGCAGGCCTTGAGCCAACAAGCCGCTTACCCGGCTTGATCGCTCATTCTGTCACACGGACGCGATGACAATCTGCTTGTGGCGCCAAACCTGCTGGTCGCCCGGCTTGATCGCTCATTCTGAAGAGCGCACTGTCGCTTGGTAGGCAGCGTAGAGTTGGCGAAAGATTGGCCCTGGTTGACCGTCGCCAATCGGCTCATCATCAATCTTGACCACCGCGAGCATCTCCATCATCGTGCTGCTGAGAAAGACTTCCGATGCTGCTTTGAATTCGTCCAGTGTGGCGTTCCGTTCAATCGTGTGGAGTCCGTGTTGCTGAGCAAGCTGGAGCACCAAGTTGCGTGTCACACCCGGCAGGATGTGAGGTCCGAGCAACGGCGTCACCAACGCGCCCTCGTTGAAGAAGAAGAAATTGCTGCTCGTGCCTTCAGTCACGATGCCCTGACGAACGAGCAAAGCTTCCTGCGCGCCGACGCGATGGGCACGTTCTTTTGCCAACACGTTGGGCAGAAGATTGATGGATTTAATGTCACATCGTCCCCAGCGTTCATCAGGAAACGTTTTGACGGCAATGCCGCGTTCCCGCCACTCCAGCGGGACAGGGCGCACAGGCCGCACGGTCATCACGATGGTCGGCGGCACGCCCACCGGAAACAGATGATAACGCCGCGCGACGCCGCGAGTGATTTGCAAGTAGTACTCCGCCTCGCGCAGGCCGCTGCGGCGAATCAACTCGCGCGCCGTCTCAGCCAGTTCTGCATCAGACAGAGGAATATCGAGCTCAATCTCACGCAAACTCTGGCGCAGTCGAGCTAAATGTGGCTCGAGCGCAAACGGACGGCCATCATAGACGCGAACCACCTCATATACGCCGTCACCAAACTGAAACCCACGATCATCAATGGAAACCTTCGCGGAGGCGAAATCCATGAACTCACCGTTGAGCCATACTAACCCTTCTGATGTTGCGTGTTCTTCCGTCTGGGTCATGTCAAAACGCTCCGGCATATCGGATGGGAATGTCAATCATAGTGAGCAAGCCTGGCGCCGCGCGCTGCACTAACGGGATGGCATTGACCGCCATGGCGACAGTGGCCAGATCACCGTGCGTGCCGCCGGGAATCGTCAGATGAACATCGGGAACGCCCTTGATCCAGATGGTATCAGCCGGGGCGTCGGCGCCGACGTACATGCGAAGCTCCAGAGTGAGTTTTTCTTCGCCACCCTGCGTCGCGCGACAAATCTGCTTGACGCCAGCCACCTGACCGGCAGCGACGTGCAAGTACGGCGTGGTCACATCGCGCTCAGCGATGACCGGTTCAATTGTTTCGCTGATGTCATCCAGCGGCATGTTCAGTCCATGAGCGATCATGGCCGCTGATTCGGGCAAACCGTGATGCTTGATGCGACCGGCGGCAACCTCTTGATGAAACTCTTCAACGGTCAAGCCAGCGCCGACTTTCTTCTGCAACGGAAGCCGTCGCTGCGCAGCGTCCACCACGCGCAGCACACGCACTGCGTCAACGCGTTGACAGACCGACGAGGCAGTGAGCACCAACTTGTCCATCACATAACCGGGATTGACGCCCGTGCCCAGCACCGTCACGCCATTGGCTTTGGCCGCCGCGTCTATCCGCGCAGAAAGTTCCGGCGATTTTCTCAGCGGATAGGATAGCTCTTCGCATGTCGAAACGACATTGCTACCGGCTTCCACGCACGCAATGAGCTGGTCAACGACGTCCCTGAGATAAGACGAGGTGGAGTGAATGACTACGTCAGCCTTCCTCGCCAACACCTCAGCCGCGTTGTCTGACACAACGACGCCCCATGTCTCGTCCAGTCCAATGGCGTGAGCAAGGTCTTTCCCAACTTTGTTCGGATCAATGTCAATGGCGCCGATGAACGCAGCATTAGGTTTTTGCTTGGCCAGCGCAACGATCGCAGCGCCAATCGGGCCGATGCCGTATTGAATCAATCGTATCATTGGATGAATCCTCTTTGTGAGAAATTGAGCAAACCAAGGCCGGTATTATAACGCGCTCTGCGCGGATCAGCTATTGCCTCATCTGTTTTTGCTTGTGTGCGCCGCCGGTGAATGTAGTAAACTTGCCCCGCATGTCGTGGGATACGCGCATTCTCAGTCACGCCGAGTTAAGCGCCTTTGAACAGACGACGCGCTCGATGGATTGGCCAGCGCAAGTCAGGGCGCTGATCCGTCACCAACTGGCGCACTGGCCATTGCTGGCCGAGGGCGTCGAGTCGCTTTCACAAGTATCGGTGAAAAAGCTCTGGCTGTCGGATTACTGCGTGCTCGCCCAGTTTAATCCGAAACGGCTCGCCAGCGCATCGGCAGCCGTTGACACAGTCTCCGTCCAACAGCGCCCCTGCTTTCTCTGTGATACGAATTTGCCTGCAGAGGAAAAAGGCTTGGCCTACGGCGATGATCTGGTGATCCTGTGCAATCCATTTCCAATCGTGAGCCATCATCTTTCTATTGTGCACCGATGTCATATCGAGCAGACGATCATTGGAGAGTTTGAGCGCGTGCTCGAGCTGGCCAAAGACCTGTCGCCTGATTGGTTCATTCTCTACAACGGCCCGCAATGCGGCGCATCGGCGCCCGATCATTTCCATGTGCAGGCTGGCGCGCGTCAAGGATTGCCGCTGGAGCGCCACGTGACGCAGCTTCGCATGCGCTCAGTCTCCCACGCCGATGAGGTTCACGTGGTCACGCCTGAGCAATACCATCTGAATCTGCTCATCGCTCAGGGAGCAAATGGTCAGGCGCTCGCTCGGTGGTTCTACCAAGCAATCCATCTGTTGACTGAACTCACGGCCAGCCCTGCTGAACCGCTCATCAACCTAATTGTGACGTTCGACCAACCAAGCTGGAACGTCTACCTGTTCCCGCGCGCCAAGCATCGTCCGGCGTGCTACTTTGCTGAAGGGGACGACAAGCTGCTGGTCAGTCCCGGCGCGATTGATCTGGCCGGTTACGTGGTCGTTCCCATCGAAGCGCACTTTCGCAAAATTGATGCGCCGACTGTCAAGCAGATTTTCTCGGAAGTCACGCTCAGCTCGAATGTGTTCACTCAGCTCGTTGAACGGTTGAGGAGCTTATGAACGTTTTCACTGATGAACCGACTATCGCTGTCGGTTTGCTGACGGGCGTCAAGGAAGTTCATTTCGAGCTTTCCGGCGAATTCCAAACAACGACCAGACAAAGCCTGCGGCCAGGCCAGTATCAGGCTGTCGAAGAGCAGGGGCGCGTTCGCGTCATTGGTCCTGCCGGCGAACCGGCGGTTGATGCGCCCGTTGTCATCTTGATGCCACGTGAGCTTTCATCCAGCTCGTTTACGCTGGGCGTCACAATTGGGATTGACTTCCATTGGCAGCGCCAGCAGCGGCAGAGCTTTCGTGGCACGCTCAAACTGATGGCGCTACATGAACGGGGCTTGACGGTGATTAACCAAATTCCTTTGGAGTCGTATTTGATCAGCGTCATTGCGTCCGAGATGAGCGCGCTGTGTCCATTGGAGTTGTTGAAAGCCCATGCGGTCGTCTCTCGCAGTTGGCTGCTAGCTCAGTTGCAGAAGACAGAAGACCGGAGCCACGAATCACGAACCCCAAACCACGAATCACGAACCACGAACCACGAATCACGGATCACGCATCACGGATCACGGATCGTGGATCACGAACCACGACCCACGATCCACGAACTCATCCGTTGGTATGATCGGGAAAGTCACGCTGACTTCGACGTCTGCGCTGACGACCATTGTCAGCGGTATCAGGGCATCGGCAGAGCTTTTTCTTCAACCGTGTTCGATGCAGTTGAGCAAACGCGCGGGCTGGTGCTAGTTCACGGTCAAGACATTTGTGACACGCGCTTTTCTAAGTGTTGTGGTGGCATGTCAGAAAATTATCGCGCTGCATGGCAGGACGTAGAGGTTCCCTATCTGGTCGGCGTCTATGATGGGCCGGACTGGCCTGCCGGCTATGGACTGCCGCTGACCGAAGAAGCAAATGCTGAGCGTTGGATCACCGGCGCGCCGCCGGCCTACTGTCATACATCGGACGCAACGATCATAGAAGAAATCCTGCCCGACTTTGATCAGGAGACGCGTGACTTTTATCGCTGGCAAGTCTGTTACGCGCAAGATGAACTACAAGCGCTGTTGCGTCAGAAATTGGGTTTTGATCTGGGCAGCGTCATCTCGCTGGAAGCTATTGAGCGGGGCGTTTCGGGTCGTATCGTGAGATTGAAGATTGTCGGCGACAAGATGAGCATCGTTGTTGGAAAAGAGTTGGAAATCCGCCGCGCGTTGTCGCCATCACACCTGTATAGCTCAGCATTTATCGTTCGCGCTGAAGAGGCGGGGCGCGTGCCCGAACGATTTCGTTTGATCGGCGCGGGTTGGGGACATGGCGTTGGGCTGTGCCAGATCGGCGCGGCGGTGATGGCGCGGCAAGGAAAATCCTATCGGGAAATTCTCACTCACTACTATCGCGGCAGCTCGTGGCGCATATTGTATTAGCCGCGCTTGTCGGTCTGAGTTTATGCCAATTGCGGAGGAAGAGACCGCCTTCTTTGTTGGGACGCTGCTGTGTGAACGCTTGCTGAGGTGTCATGTTTTTGTGTCGCAGCGAAGCACGTTTGTAGGGGCGTCGCTGTATGGATGCCCGCTGAGAGGGCAGCTAGACGTGCAACGTCTGGGTAGGCGTCACCCTTAATCGTTCGCGCCTTCGATAGCCGCCACCTCGGTCTCCCATCGGCTCGTTCATGCTCTCCCGTCGCTGGCGGCCACAAACGCGCTGCTCTGGCGCGTCTCAAACGCGCCACGCTGGCTTGCTTTGCTGCTGGAGACGTTGCATGTCTGGCTACCTTCTTGCAGGCTGCTTGCGCGGCCTCTGGTGGGTGAACCACCATCATGATAACTTCATAAAATGCCCACAGAAGATCGTAGACTGCCGCTTGGGAGATTCTGTTCCTGCTCTCCCATGTCACTTGGTCAAATATGGTCTTTCGTTGGACTATTGGTGTAAGCTCACCGGCAAATCGCTCTAGCGAAATGTCGGCATGGACTCCAATTCTTCTAATTCATCTTCGGGTAGGAGCGGTTCCGGCTGAGCCTTGCGCCAGCGACGCAAGCGATTATTCAACCAGTTCTGCGCGTCGTCGAACAAGGTGTACATGACGGGAATCACCAACAGCGTGATGAGCAAACAAAGAGTTTGTCCGCCAATGACCACGATCGAAACAGGACGTCGCAACGAGGAGCCGGGACCGAAGCTGAACGCCATCGGCAGCATGCCGGCGACGATGGTGATCGTCGTCATCAAGATCGGTCGTAAGCGATCGCGATTGCCCTGGATAACCGCTTCGTGACGAGGGACACCCGCTCGTCGCAGCGCATTCATGTGATCAACCTGAAGGATCGAATTCTTTTTCACAATGCCGAGCAAGAGCAGCAGTCCCACTGCCGAGAAAATGTTGAGCGTTTCGTTCGTCAGATAGAGCGAGAGCAAAGCGAACGGAATGCTCAGCGGCAGGCTGATCATGATGGTGACAGCGTCCAGATAACTCTCAAACTGCGCGGCCAGGATCATGTACATGAAAATGACGGAGAGCACAAAAGCGATGAAGAAATTCTGCATCGCGCGGCCGAGCTCGCGGCCACGGCCGGTCAACACAGAAGAGTAACCGGGCGCTAAGCCCATGCGGCTGGTCTCAGCTTTGAGCCGATCCTGAACCTCAGCCAGCGCGATGTTTGTGCCTTCGATATTGGCCAACAACGTCAACTGCCGTTGCCGATTGAGCCGTTCCACTTGGGCTGGACCGGTGCGCTCATAGAGCTTGACAAGGTTGACCAGCGGCACGTTTTCTCCACGCGCCGACGGCACATAGATGCTATTGATCAGCGACGGATCGTTACGGAATTCCGGCGCCACGCGCAGCCGCACCTCGTACAACTCATCGCCTTCACGCAAAGGTTGCGTGATGCGGTTGTCGCCTTCATAGACGGTGCGCAGGCTACGGGCCACATCCTCGACGCTGACGCCTAGTTGCGCTGCCCGTTCGCGGTCAATGGTCACACCGATTTCAGGCTTGCCCGTTTCCAACGTCGAGTCCACGTCTACAATGCCTGGGATTGACCGAAGAAAGTTTTGTAAGTGCTCGGAATACCGCGCCAATTGGGCTAGATCAGGTCCCTGCAAGGTGTATTGCACGGCTGCTGCACGAAATCCGCCGCCAGCAATGGTGGCCACATTTTGCACACTGGTCCGCAACTGAGGATATTTCTTGAGCAATCGTCGAGCTTGCGCCATCACGTCGAATTGCGTGTAATCGCGTTGGCGTAAATCGGTCAATGTGACGTAGAGCGCGCCGTTGTTGACCCGTTGTTGGCTGCCAGCGCCAATGCTGGTGAGGATGCTGACGACGCCGGGCAGTGAACGCAGGTCGCGTTCGATCTGCTGCATAATCGTATCCATGCCTTGCAGCGAAGTGCCTTCTGGCGCGCGCACCGTCACCTCGAATTGATTTTCATCCTCAAACGGAATGAAGTCTTTGCCCAACGCCATCGCCAGCGGAACAGTGGAGATGACAATCAACGTGGCTACCAACACTGTCGCGCCGCGATGGCGCAAGCTCCACTCCAGCAGCCACAGGTAGCCCTGTTCTATCCAGCGATAGAATCTCCGCTCCTTGCTGGCCACCGTCCGCCCATGCGCATTTTGGCGTGCCTTGAGAAATCGCGCGCATAACATCGGCGTCAGCGTGAAACTGACAAACAGCGAGACCATGATGGCAAAGGCCGAGGTTAGCCCGAAGCTCTTCATGAACCGCCCCACGATGCCCGACATGAATGCCACCGGCAAGAAGATCACGGCCAGCGACAATGTCGTTGCCATGACGGCCAATCCAATCTCCTGGGTCGCTTCCTTGGCTGCCCGGCGCGGTGATTTGCCTTTCTCCTCAATATGCCGATAAATGTTTTCCAGGACAACGATGGCATCATCAATGACAATGCCGATCATCAACGCCAGGGCCAACATCGTCTGTGAATTCAGCGTGAAGTCGGCGTAGTACATCAGCGCGAACGTAGAGATAATCGAGATGGGAATGGCCAGGCCGGCGATTACTGTCGAACGCCAATTCCACATGAAGAGCAACACGACTAACGCGGCCAGAATGCCGCCTTCAATCAAGTGATCGCGAATCGCCTCAAATGACGAATTGATGTAAGCAGACTGATCACGAATGACGCGCACGGTGATGTCCGGCGGCAGCGATGGGAGAAGCCCGTTGAGCCGGGCCTTGACGGCCTCGATGACCTGCACCGTATTGGCGCCCGATTGTTTGCGCACGTCAAGCAGCACCGCCGGTTGACCGTCCAACCGCGCCAGCGTCCGCGGGTCTTCGATGGAATCAACGACATAACCAATGTGAGAAAATCGTATCGGCGCGCCGCCGCGCTCGGTGATGATGATATTCTCAAAGTCGGCTGGCTGCTCAATGCGGCCTAGTGTGCGCACGGTCACTTCGCGTTGACCTGCTTCAATACGTCCGCCGGGTATCTCCACGTTTTGACTAGCCAAGGCGCGGCGCAATTGCGGGATGGTAATCCCATAAGCGACCAGTTTCTTCGGATCGAAATAAACTTGAATCTCGCGCTTGCGGCCGCCAATCAGGCGAATCTGACCGACACCAGAGGTTGATTCCAATACTTCCTTCAATTGTCTCTCAGCGATTTCGGTGATCTCGCGCAGGTCGCGCGGGCCTGAAACAGCCAGCGACATGATCGGCGAGGCATCAGTATCCAGCTTCTCGATGATCGGTGGATCGGTTCCTTCAGGAAAGTCTCGCAGAATGCGACTGACACGGTCACGCACATCTTGCGCGGCCGTTGCCACATCGCGCTCCAGCGCAAATGTGACGATAACCTGCGAGACCCCTTCGACGGTCACCGAACGCAGCTCGTCAATCCCTTCAATCGTGTTGACGGCCTCTTCGACGCGCTTGGTGATCTGCGTTTCGACCTCTTCCGGCGAAGCGCCCGGCAACACGGTGGTGATGGTGACAATGGGAAAGTCAACGCGAGGAAAACGGTCCACACCGAGTCGCAGGTAAGAGAACCCGCCAATAACCACCAGCGCAGCGATCATCATGACGGTAAAGACAGGACGACGAATGCAGACTTCAGCCAGCTTCATGCCTCACCCTCCGAGCGTGACCCGCGCGCCATCAAACAGCGAGCCAGCATTCTCGATCACCACCTGTTCACCTGATTTCACGCCCTCTTGCACTTCGATGAACCCATCAAGGTTCATCCCCAGCTTGACCTGCCGCTCAACGACATGATCACCGTCGAGCACAAACACCTTGCTGATGCCGACATACGTCACCACGGCGCTCTGGGGCACGACTACCACCGTGGCCTGAGGATTAACAACCAGCCGAGCGCGAGCGAAATAACCGGGTCGGAGCTCGCCGCTGTGATTGTCCACTTCGGCTTCAATGGTCAGCGTCCGTGTCTCTGGATTGACAACCGGATTGATGCGCGTGACGCGGCCTTGAAAAACCTTGCCCGACAACGCATCCACATTGAATGACAGCGGGCGACCGACAGCGACGTTGGCAGCAAATGGTTCGGGCACTTCGCCACGCAGGCGCAGCGGATTGAGCTTGACCAGTGTGACGACACGGTCGCCAGCCCTGACACGCTCGCCGGCCGAGACGTGCCGCGCCGTCACGCCGCCCGCGATCGGCGCGCGGATGTCTGTTTTCTCCAGATTCAGCCGAGCCAGCGCCAGCGCCGCGCGCCGTTGTTCAAGTTGCATCCACAGATGGCGAGCTTCTTCCAATGCGCTTTGATACTGCGCTTCGGCAATGCGAAAATTGGCTTCGGCTTGATCTAGCTCCTGCTGTGAAATGACGTTTTCTTCTCGAAGCTGACGCAAGCGGTTCAACCGTAGCACACGGTCATCCAACGACGCTTTGGCTTGTTTGACCATCGCCGTTTGGTGTGGATCAAAGGTCTCTTGTCCTTCAGGGATGCCCAGTCGAACCCAGATTTGTTTAAGCGCCGCCTCAGCCTCCTGCAGTCGCAATTGAAAATCGCGTTTGTCAACATGGGCGATGACCTGCCCTGGACGAACTACGCTGCCGATGTCCACCGTGATCTGCGCGATGACACCTTCCACTTCACTGCTCACGATCACTTCATCATCGGTTGCCAGGACGCCAACAATTTCAATCGTCCGGGCTACTGTTCGCGCTTGAGCCGGCGCAACCCGGACCGTCGCCACTGTCGCCGGTTGCGCATTGGCGCTGGCCGGAGGCTGATCGCCCTTGCTTGAGCACCCGGCGCCACCGAGCGCGAGCATGATACCACAGCACGCCACCATCCAACTTCGACTCATGATGACTTCTTCTCCTTCTTCGATTGCAACACGCCATGCAAGAAGACTTGCGCAAACAATCGCGCTGCTTGGCGACTGCTGAGCTTCACAATCTTGCCCTCCGGATCGAATAACTCTCTGACCTGCGCCTGGTAAACAACCATGCCGAAAAATGCTCGCGCCATCGCCTTGGGCTCTACGGGACGATAAACGCCGTCTTTGATGCGTCGGGCGATGTAATCGGCAATGAACTGGAAATTCGGTGCGGCCTGCGACTGAAAAAACATCCGGCTCAGCTCATGCCCCTCCAACGCGCTGTGCAACAAGAGGCGCAAGAAAGTCCCATCCTGACGGTGCAATTCCAGAAGGCCATAGGCGAGGTCTTCAAACAGCGCTTCGTCATCCAGGCGCTCAATGTCGCGTTCGAGCACGCTGCGTATCTTCTGTTGATACTCGCTCATCTTGAAATCAATGATGGCTGAATACAAATCCTGCTTGGTGGGAAAATGACGAAAGATCAACGCTTCGTTGACGCCTGCTGCTGTGGCGATTTCTTTGGTCGTCGTCCCTTTGAATCCCTTTTGAGCGAACTGTTGCATCGCCGTGCGAATGATTTGCTGCCGTCGGTCGGCGGCGGTCATGCGCAATGGCTTCGCTCGTTGTTCAGTCACTGCCAGTCCTGGTGCGGCCATAGTCTTGGTCTCCTCGACGAAAAGTAAGTAACTACTTACCACGTTTTCCAGAATCTGGCAAGAGGCTTGCCGCGAATTCCTGCTGGGACGTGGTGCGCGCTCGGCCGATGGATCGTTGCGCGAGAGGCGACGTGCGCGTTTCCGGTGAATTACACAGTGCACCGGGCACACCACGACGGATGAAAAAGAAATTCTTCCGCGTCGGCGGCCGTGTTTTGTAGGCTATTTGGAGAGACGAAACCGATTCTTCCTAATGTAGGAGAATCGGCGTGAGTTCATGCAATCTGTGATTTTGAACAAGAGTTACGCGCTTTCCGCTTCCTGCATTGCCAGTGTGTGATCAATCTGGGTTTCAAGACCCCACGACGGAATATCGTCGTTGACGAGGAAGCGATCGAGCAATTCCGGTTTATCGAGTAAATATCCGGCGCCGCAGGCCACTGTTTCTAACGGGCGTTCTGCGCGCATCACTGGCAGGTTGATGTCATGCTGGAGCCGAGCCTCCAGACCGTGCAGGAGCGAGCCACCACCGGTCAACAGGATACCGGTCGTAAACAAGTCAGCAGAAACATCCGGCGGAACCTCGCTCATGACCAAGCGAACGCTTTCACTGATAGCCCGAATCAGACGGTCTAGTACGTTGAAAATCTCATCGCTGTCAACCTCAAGTTGATGTGGCGCGTTGTCAACCATGCTTTTGCCAACTATGGTCGTAGCGCGACGTTCCGCATCGGGCAATGCACATCCGAGTTGAATTTTGATGGATTCAGCCGTTTGCTCTCCGACGAGAACGCGGTAGGTTTGGCGAATGTATTCGGCGATGGCTCGATCCATAGCCAGCCCGGCGATGTCTACCGAGTGCGATGAGATGGCGCCGGATGCCGACACGATGCTGATGTTCGTTGTTCCGCCGCCAATGTCCACAATCATTCGGGCGCGGGTGTCTTGGAAGAGCACGCCGGCGCCAATAGCTGCTGCGACGCCTTCCTCGACCAATGAGACATGGGCGCCGCTGGCTTGCGTGACAGAGACCTGGATGCCACGCCGCTCCAGGTGAGTGGCGGAATTCGGCGTGCCGACAATCATGTGGTAGAGCCGGCGCGGCAGCAACCAATGTTGGCCTGCCTTACGTAAAAATATGCGCAACATGCACTCGGTTAATTCGTAGTTGGCGACGACGCCATGCTCAATCGGACGATGCACGATGATGTCGCGCGGTTCACGACCCATCAGGGTCAGCGCTTCGCGCCCGGCCGCCATAATATTACCGGTGAACCGGTTCAGCGCGATCAACGAAGGCTCATTCAGCACGATGCCGCGCCCCGGCGAGTAAATCAGCGTGTTGACCGTTCCCAAGTCAATGGCCAATCCTCTGTTGAACAACCGCTTTATTTTCCTGTGGATCATACCTTCTACTCTCACCTCACTCCTGCATCTATTGCTCGGTGTCGAACGCTTGGATGCACAGATTCGTGTTTGCGTTTCACTGAGATACTGATGAGATCAAAAATGACGATCCGTGCAGCGCCGATACGCTTGCTTCTTGGCTCTCCGGCTAACCCCTGCGCGTTACACGCCTTCTCACGATCGCTTCACGCGCCAGGAGCTTGAGCCGATGGACCGATGGGGGCATACACCGGCGCTGAGTTTTAACTTTGAATTTCAACTTTTGTAACACGCGTGCCGTATAGTTGGAGCTTCTCGGTGGGAACTTAAGGTCCCCGATGCGCGTCCATCGAGGAGGAGTTGTTCATGTCATCAGTAGGGAGGCGTGATAAGAATGAATCACAGGCTGAATGCCTGCGCCACATTCTCACAGGAGTTGTCACTATGCAACAGCACGCCACGAACCATGAAAATGGTTATTTTTGAAGGAGTGATTATGATGTTTGAAAAGTCGTTGATTGTGACATTGCCTCAACGCAGCCGGCAGCCATTGAGAGGTTTCTTGGTTGGCACGTTTATCGGCTACAGTGCCTTGATTGCCGCGGTGTTGGTTGGCAGCATTTTATTAACACAGCCTCAATTGAATGAAACACTGATGGGGTCAGTTTTTATTTCATCACCGCCGCCGCCACCGCCGCCACCACCCGCAGATGGCGCAACTCGACCTGTATCCTCGGCTACAGCCGTGCGAACCATCGCATTTACCTATGTGGGTCCAACGCTCACGCCACGCCAATTGCCGTTGACCCATGATCTGCCCGGTGATGGTGAACGATCTACTGTGGGCCTCTCTAGTGGCGTTGAGGGTGGGGTGCCAGGCGGTGTTGCCGGCGGTGTGATCGGCGGTATCGTCGGGGGTGTGCTTGGCTCGATGCCTGCGGCCACCGCAACGCCTCCATCTTCGACCGTCAGGCCAGATGAAGCTCGTGCGACACCACCAATACCTTCTGCAACGCCCCAACGGGTGAGCACGGGTATTTTGTTAGGCAACACGGTCCGTCAAGTGGCGGCTGCATACCCGCCGATTGCTCGTAGCACCGGCATTGAAGGCGTCGTTGAAGTTCAGATCGTGGTTGACGAGCAGGGCAACGTGATTGCAGCGGAAGTGTTGAGTGGCCATCCGCTGCTGCGGCAAGCTGCGCTGGAAGCGGCTCGTCAATGGAAATTCCGGCCCACGATGTTGAACGATCAGCCAATCAAAGTATCGGGCATACTGAAATTCACATTCAAGCTGACGTGAAGCTCGGCGTTGCACAGGAAGCACATGCATCAGCCGAGCGGAGCGTGATCTCACAACCAGATCGTTGATTACCGTGGCGCGGAGAGTGGTCGCCGAGAAAGTTGGCCAAGCGCCGCCGGCGGCTGGCCGACGGCGCGCCACTTGCATCGTGTGCCTCATTCAGCGGCGGCAATCGTCTCTTGCACATGAGCGGCGCGCGCAGCGCGCAGCCGATCATACTCAGCGGCCACGTCTTCGTCCATGCGGCTGAGCTCATCAAGATCAACCTCGGCAAATTCGAGCACGTCCATATCAACAAACGCCCTCTGGATGCGCGGGCCCCACACGCCAATATCCTTGAGTGTTGGCACAATGCGCGTGAACAATCGCCGTTGGTATTGTTTCATGAAGAAGGAATTTGCTACGTACTCTATACACTCTTGGACAGGCAGTCCGAGGTGCTCCCAGACTTCTTGGCCGAGGAACCGGTCGCGCATCAAGTAGCACGCTTCGACGGCGAACTGTTCGCGCTCGTCGCGCTCCGCCTCGGTCAACTGTGGATAGTAGTCGCGCAATGCCAGTCGGCCAAACGCAACGTGTCGCGCCTCGTCTTGCATGACAAAAGAGGTCAGGGCTTGACCCAGTGGCTCGCTGGCCAGATCACGGATTGTTCCGAAGGCAGCCAGCGCCAGTCCTTCGATGATGACCTGCATGGCCAGATATGTCATGTCCCAGCGCGAATCGGTGATCGCCTGAGTGAGCAGAATCTTCAAATGCGGATTGATGGGGTAGGATAACTGAATTTTTTCACGCAGGTATCGAGAAAAAACTTCGACGTGCCGCGCTTCGTCAAAGACCTGCGTTGCCGCATAAAATTTCGAGTCTATATCCGGCACCGTTTGGACGATCTTGGCTGCGCAGATGAGCGCGCCTTGTTCTCCATGCAGGAATTGCGAGAATCGCCATGAATCCAGATGACGCCGCACCGTGGCTCGCTCCCGCTCGTTCAGTTTATCCCATACGTCCGAGCCGAAGATCGGCACGTATTCATCAGGAAAGCCAAGCGGATTATCGAGGTTGACCTCAAGCGACCAATCTAATCGTTCGTTAGCGTTCCACTGTTTGGTTTTCCCTTTTTCGTAGAGGTTGAGCAGCTTTTCACGACCGGCGTCATAATCCCAATTGAATACGGTCTCAATGCCGACCGTCGGAATGATCCATTCGGTTTGATCCACAGGTAACGTGTATGTTTGCGTCTTCACAGTGTGCCTCCTTCTATATCAATTCTTCTCGCGCTCATCATACTCATTGCGTTCGTTTGAAGCAACTGTGTTCAAAATAGAGTCGGGACAGTTGCCTGAGATACGCTGCGCAACGTGGAGTGATTCTGGGGCCGGCAGCGCGCCCGTTCATTGTCATTCAATAACGAACACGCTTCCATCCTGAGCGAGTTGAGGTGCGCTGATTCTCCTCGGGTTGGTGTGCTGTATCGTTGAGCTAAGCGAACTGGATTGCCACTCTTGCCGTTGTCTAACGACTGGCCTATACTGCCTCTGCTCTGGGATGGTTGGAGTATGGACGAGCGTTACGACATTGCGGTCGCCTTTGAGTGGTTCACGCGCGGCGCGTTTCTGGGAGGGAACGCATGAGTTTGAAGACCTTCGCCACGGAAGTAGTCTCTGACTTTTACACCACAGCAGCCATTGCTCCCAGCTCTCGTTATTTGACCGACGCCATGCTTAAACCATTGCCGCTGGCTCGTGCCCGGCTGGTCGTGGAGTTTGGTCCTGGCACCGGCGTCATGACGCAAGCATTGCTCGATCTGTTGCCGCCGCGCGCCAAGTTGTTTGCTTTTGAGATCAATCCTCAGTTCTTTGAATATCTGCGTGAGACCATTGCCGACCCCCGCTTGGTTCTCTTCAACGCAAGCGCTGAGACACTCGCGCAGGAATTGCGTCGGCGAGGCCATCACCGCGTGGACGCTGTTGTCTCTTCATTGGGACTTGGCTTGATGTCGGAGCAGCAACGACATGCTATTTTGAGCGGGCTGATTCCGTTCATGGACAAGCGCAGCGTGCTCACACAATTTCAATACATTCACAGCATGCAGATGCACAATGGCCGTCCCAGCCGTTTCAGCGCAGCGCGTTTCTTGCGCCATTACTTTCGTTCAGTTGAACGCAAAATGGTCTGGCGCAACCTGCCGCCGGCATTTGTTCTAATCTGTCGCCGGTGAGTTTGAAATTTGCCGCCCATGGCAGCCAACAACCTGACCGCAGAAGCCAGTTCCGTCGGTTCGATCATAGCAATTTTCAATTGTCTTTAGCCTGGAGGCCCCGCATCTTGCGGGATGATTCACGGTGGAAGCATGTGCTCTCAGGGTAGACTCATTCACAAACCGCTCTATTGGCATACCGTGAGCTAATAAAATGTGTGCCCGGCGCGAGCCATATCAATCAGCAGTGGCGCGGGGGCGAGACGTCCGCCAAGGCGCGAAGCCAGCGAGTCCAAGCGTGCAACAATCGTGCCGACGCCTTCAGCATCAATATAACGGAACGGGCCGCCGCGGAATGGCGGAAAGCCTAGTCCCATGATAGCGCCCAGATCACCATCGCGCGGACTGCGCAAGATGCCCTCCTGTAAGCAAAGGGCTGCTTCGTTGATCATCGCCAGGCTCAACCGCTGTTGAATATCGGCGAGCGGAAGAGCTTTTCGTTGGCGGCCGTGCGGCAACAGGTCGTAAACAGTTTGGTCAACTCGCTTGCTTTTGCCGTCGTAGGTGTAGAACCCGCGTTTGTTTTTGCGTCCGTAGCGTCCGTCGGCGACGATGCGTTGCATGGTGTCGGGCGGTTGCAGCCGGTCGCCGAAAGCCCGGTGCATGATCGGCGCGACGTGCGCGGCCACATCAATGCCGACTTCATCGAGTAACGTGATCGGCCCAACGGGAAATCCCCATTGCACCATGGCGCGATCAATATCTTCAATCGCCGCGCCTTCGGCCAGCAGATGGGCGGCTTCATTCATGTATGGAGCCAGTATCCGCGACGTGTAAAAACCAACGCCATCGCGCACGACGATCACCGTTTTACCGATTCGCTTGCCGAAAGCCACGCAGGTCGCCGTTACCGAATCGTCGGTCTGATTGGTCACGATGATTTCCAGCAACGGCATCTTGGGCACGGGTGAGAAGAAGTGCATGCCGATGACGTTCTCCGGGCGCGTCGCAGCCCGCGCAATCTCTGTGATGGGAATCGAAGACGTATTCGACGCGAAGATGCAGTCCTCGCGGGCTACTGCTTCAAACTCGCGCAGCACTTGATGTTTGATGGTCAGGTCTTCGAATACCGCTTCGATCACCAGGTCTACAGTGCGAAAGCCAGTATAGTCGGTTGTGCCGGAGATCAGATTCAGTCGCTGCTCGGCGGCGCGCGCGTCGAGTATTTTCTTCTGGCGCTTTTCGGAGAAGTAGTCGTAGCATGCTTTCAAGCCGCGTCCCAAGCTGGCGTGATCTTTATCTTTCATGCGCACGGGGATGCCTTTCTCAGCGGCCACCATGGCGATGCCGGAGCCCATGAAGCCGCTGCCGAGCACGCCCAGTTTGTTGACTTCACGCGGTCGGATGTTGGCATGGCTGACGCCTGTATCTTTCTTGGCCGCCGTGATGGCGAAGAAAAGATTCATGAGCTGTCGCGCGACGGGCGAAACGGCCAGTTGGCCAAACAGGCTGGACTCAATTTCCAGTCCTTTTTCCAGTGTGGTGGCGATGCCGCGTTTGACGGCCTCCAGCGCTTTGAGCGGAGCTGGGTAGTGTCCGTGCGTTGTCTTCAGCACCAACGCGCGCGCTCGGTTGAACAGGAGAGAGCGTCCAAGAGGATTTTTTTCGAGCAACAGATTGATCACCGGATGGCCGCCGACCTTGCGTTTGGGTCGCCAGCCTGACGCCAGTTGCAAGGCGCGTTGACGCGCGGCAATGAGGAGCGTTTCTTTCGGCACGACTTCGTCCACGAGGCCGATGCGTCGAGCTTTCTGTGGGTAGACGTTTTTGCCGGTGAGGATGATGTCGAGCGCGGCCTGAATGCCTATGAGTCGCGGCAATCGCTGTGTGCCGCCGGCGCCGGGCAGCAAGCCCAACTTCACTTCGGGCAGGCCCAGCACTGTCGCGGGATCATCGGTGGCGATGCGATAGTGGCAGCCCAGCGCCAGCTCCAATCCGCCGCCCAGGCATGAGCCGTGAATGGCCGCCACGATGGGCACGCGGGCGTTTTCAAATCGGCTGACGAACTCTTGACCGCGACGACTCATGGCCGCGGCTTGGCCTGCCGTCTGGAAAGTCAGAAAATCGTTAATGTCGGCGCCGGCGATGAAATTATCCGGCTTGTTGCTGATGAGCACGACGGCTTTGAGGGCCGGCTCCTGCTCGATGCGTGTTAACAGGGCTTGGACCTCGTCAACCAGCGAGAGCGAGAGCGTGTTGACCTTCTCGTCAGGCTTATCAATGCGCACAATGCCGACGCCATGCTCATCAATCTCGAATGAAAACGTTTGTGTCATTGTCGGTCCTCATCGTTATTCATGACCACAACAAAACATCATTGCACGGGGCGGTGAGTCAGCCAAGCATTCTCAGTTGCCGAGGCGTGAGCAGCCACTGAAGGGTGGCGCACCGGCCATGCCTCAAGCTGTTCACCGTCAGCTTGCATAGGCCGCCCTTCTTCATGGTGAGCTGCAGCCGCTCATCGCCGACCAGCAAGGTGGAGATGAAACTGCTCAGGTACGGCTCATGGCCGACAAGCAAAATACTATCGGCTGATTTGCCGTGACGGCTCAGTTCCGCGACCAGCTCAGCCGGATCACCGGCCGGTGTCAGCGCCGTTGTGGTGATCAGTTTATCTTGCGCGTCGAACACTGTGGCGACGATCTCCGCCGTATGTCTGGCTCGCTGATATGGGCTTGTCAGAATCAGATCAAACGACAGTCCGAGGGCTTTCATGCCGTGAGCTGCCTGGACCATTTTCTTTTCGCCCTCAGGCGTCAGCGGCCGGTCGCTATCCCGATAGCCGGGCGTGCCGCGTTCAACGGCAATCGCGTGTCGGAGAATATACAGCTCCATACTCACACCGTTGCCTTCTTGGACCGTGATTCAGTTGAGATACGCAGATACTGGTGATTCCAAAACTGGAACAGCTCGTCGGCTGATTGCACATAGGTTTCAATCAACTGCGCGCGTCGCTGGGCCAGCCATTGCTCCACGGCCGGCAACGTCAGTTTTTCTTTTCGCAGAAACGCTGTCAGGTTGGCGGTCAGCACTTCGATATCCTGAACATCTCCCATCATCGTTTGATAGTCGTGCATGTGTTTGAGCCGATCCTGTGTCACATCCACCAGCAAGGGTTGGAGCACTTCGACCATGTAGCGAAATCGTTTGAAGGCCACGCGCGTGCGATGAATGGTGGCCGAATCGGCTGGGTCAACAGCCCGTCGTCGCTCGACGACCTTGGCGAACGCGCGTTCGACAGCGTTGATAATGGCCACAAACGGATCGTCTGATGGAGCCGGATGGCGCGCCATCTGGCGCAACTGTTTTTGCAGCGTTTTGACCGATTTTTCCAGCCGCGCGAGGCCCAGCTTTTTGACTTGCTTGCCAAGTCGTTTGATCAATTGCCGCTCGCGTCGCGCCAATTCGTCATGGAATCGCTCAAGTTCAGGGAAGTCAGCTTGCAGGGATTGGATCGAGAGCAACTGCACCTGCGTATCTCGGAGTGAATCGAACATATCGAGCCGTCGCTTCAGCGCGCGGCGCGTTCGTTTGAGCCGAGCGTCGGCAATGAGATGACTCACCAGATCAAGCAGCGACATCAATCGGCGCGTGGCCACACGCAAGTCGTGAACGGCCTCTTCGGAGAACTTCTTCTGGCATCGGCGCACCTGCCGCTCATATTTGCGCCAACGTGTCGAGAGCGCGTTGACCAGCAGGTCAACGAGCTCAGCAGCACGTTGATGGGTTGGCTCCAGAAGTTGCATCGTCAAACCTCTAGCCCGTCATTTGAGCACCAGTTTTTGCATTGCCTCAATGGCGCGTTCGATTTTGCGCAGGTCCTTACGGCGGCCTTTTTCTGGTCGTACCGAGAGCTGGTCTAAGATGGCCGTGAGTTCTTGCAGCGTCGCTCGACTGAGCGTTGATCGCCCGCTGGCGCCGGCGACGAGGTCAATGATTTCCAAAAGATCATGTTCGACATTGGTCAAATATGTCTGCACCGTCTCTTGGGTCATCGAGCGCAAGTGGTGGAGTCGAGCCAAGCACTCTTTTTGCTGATCGGTCAACTTTTCGGGCGGCCTCTTGGCGACAGCCGTTTGCGTGCCTGATGGGTTTTTTGATTTCATGAGCCGGCTCCTTGACTGGCTTCAACCAGGTGCGGATTCAGCATGATTTCAATCTTCGCTTGCAGTTCGTTGGCGACGGCACGGATGGAGCGATTCCCGTTGATGGTGTCGAAGTGGTAGATGGTGCGCATGGCGCGGAGTTCACGCTGAATTTGACGTTGATACCGGATGAAGCATTCGTACATGTCGCCTGAACGCCGGATGTCCATGCCCGACTCCCAATAATCCAGTGTGGCGTTTTTGCGAAAGTTTCGCTCAGCCAGAATTTTGGGCGAGACCTCCAAGTAGAAGACGGCGTCGGGCACGAGCGCAATGCTGTAGACATCGCGAATCCATTCAGGATGAGCGCCACGCACAATGGCGCGCGCCATCAGCGTGTAGATGTAGCGGTCGGCCAACACGACAAATCCCGAACGCAACGCCGGGATGATGGTGTGTTCCAATTGATCGGCGAAGTCGGTGGCGTAAAACAGGCACAGCGTCAGCGGCGATAGGATATTGCCTTGCATCGCTTCTTCCAGTTCCGCTTCCACCAGCCGCGAGCGTTTCAATCCAACTTCCGATGTGGCGTAGCCGAGTCGTTCCAGCCAGTCGCGCAGCAGGGCAATTTGCGTCGAGCGGCCCGAACCGTCTGCGCCTTCGATCACAATCAACGTGCCTTTCAACTGCTCGACGTTCACGCCGGGGATGCCGGTGCCATAGAAACGTTTCGGCGTCATCGCGGTATCCTCCATTTATAGCGAGGCAGGTCAATGCGCTGTTGCACGATCTGTCGCACGTCGCGGTGTTCCAGCTCAGGCGCGCGATTGGCGTCAATGATCACAAAGTTGAACTCCTCGGCCATGTGCCAGTACTCTTGATAGATTTTTTCCTGAAATAGCTTGAAGCTTTCATACGGGTCAGGGGACAGATTCATATCCATGCCGGCCTCATAGTATTTCAACTGAGGACGTCCTTCCAGAATGCGGCTCAGCGCGACATCCATCGGCACATGAAAGAAGAACGTCAGGTCGGGATGGCGGGCAAAACTATAGAGCTTGCGCAGCCATTGGCGGTCGCAGCCACGCGCCGCATCGCGCGCAAACGCCGTGTAGATGTAGCGATCGGCCAGCACAATGTAGCCGGCGTGCAATAACGGTAGAATCTGTCGCTCATATCGGTCGGCAAAGTCGGTGCAATGAATCAGCGAGAACGTGGTCGGCGTGAGCAAATGCCGTTTCTTCCCTTTGGTGGTCGCTTTTTTCACCAACGTGGACGAATTCCATTCGGTGAAAAAAACCTTGTAGCCCTCCAATTCCAGCCAGCGTTTGAGCAGATAGATTTGCGTGGACTTGCCCGAGCCATCAATCCCTTCGACAGCGATCAGTTTTCCTGGCATGTCACTACGTGACGAGCTGAGACGCATAAGCCGCTCCTTTAGTCTTCGACGACAAACTTCACACCGAATACTTCTTCAAGCAACGTCGCTTTTCGTTGCAGAGCCCATTTCTCCAACAGCATATCACCCTCGCCGTGGAGGCGCATGATGAGTTTGGGTTTTTTGTATTCGAGGGTGAACTGATGGACTTTGCCGGCGTGTTCAGTATCCAGCGCGTCGGCAATGCGCAAGAGCGCGGCCAGCTTGCAAACAACGACGCGGTCCTTCGCCGACAGATTGCGATAGGGTTCATGCTTAAGCGTGGGAAACGCCTTGCGATGATAACGGGCGACGTTGGCCACAATGGCGCGTTGCGCATACGTCAATCCGAGCAACGGCGTGGCCATCAGCAAATAGTATGAGTGCTTGTTATGGCCCACGATGTGCACGAACTGCCCGATGTCGTGCAACAGCGCGGCGACCTCTAGCAGCAGGCGACTCTCTTCGTCCAGACGATGCAACGACTCGGTGGCATCGAACAACCGCGCGGCAAAGTTGGCCACCGTCGTAGCATGTGATTCATCAAAGGCGTATTTTTGACCTAGCCGTCGGGCTGCTGCCAGCACCTGTTCGCGGTGCAAATTCCGACGACCATTGCGCACATCCTGAGCGATGTCGAGCAGTAAACCATCTTTCAGGCCCACATGCGGGATCATCACCTCAGCGACGCCGGCTTGTTTGAGGATCTTCTGTAACACAATCGCAGCCGGCATGATCACGTCAGCGCGGTCGGGACGCAAGCGCAGGGTGCGCATTCGCTCTTCGTAGCTCAGACTTTGTAGTTGCTTGATGATGGCATCCAGTTCATCATCCGTGATGAGGGTATTCTGCTGGCGATTGAGCAACGTCTGCCGCAGATCACCCAGCGTTTCAATGTTGCCGCCCGTGCCAACGCACACGTCAATTTTCTGCTGACCGATTTCTTTTCTCAAGCGGCGTCGGGTCGCATCTACGTACTCGCGCACCAGCGTGTTGAATTGTCGCTGCCCGCGCTGCTTTTCTTCCAGCTTTTGCAGCAAGCGCACCGTGCCCATATTGAAGCTTTCTGTGGCGATGATCTGCCCATTAGCGGCAAGTGTCACCTCTACGCTACCGCCGCCAATATCAACCAGCATGGCCAGTTTGTTTTTGAGATTGAGAGCTTCATTCACCGCCAGATGAATCAGTCGCGCTTCCTCCTCTGGATCAATGACCTGAACCTCAATGCCTGAAGCCTGCGTCAGGCGATCAATGACAATGTCGCGATTGAAGGCTTCGCGCATGGCGCTGGTGGCCACAGCGCGGACCCGCTGGACGTTGTGCGCGTCAATAACCTTGCGGAATCGAACGAAAGCTTCGATCGCCCGCTCCAGCGTTGGTTCACCGATCAGTCCTTGCGTGAACACATCCTGACCCAGTCGAACAGGCTCACGCAAACTTTCCAACAGTTGCAGACCCCGGCTTCCGTTGACGCTTCCAACGACCAGCCGCATGGCATTTGAACCGACGTCAATCGCAGCAATGGTTGGCATGGATGCCCAAATATAGCATAAATTGTGTTAAATCGGTGTTACACGAACAGGCCTCAAATCCCAAAGACCAGACGGCAAACATCAGAGCTCAGAGAGAATTGAGGGGCTGGCAGCTTCCTGTTTGAACATTTACATCGTTTTAACAACACCTTAATTGGATCGTTACATCCGCCGATTAGAATGCAAACCTTAGGGCAAAGCCTGTGAGGGTCAGCAAACACATCGAAGGTGAAACTGATGTATGAAAATTTCCGTGACGCAGACTGAAGCCGGCTTACAAGTCAGGTTGTATAGCGACTCAGCGCATTTTGCCGTGGCACTGGAGACGATGAAGTCTCACATTCCCCGTCATCATCGGCGCTTTGACGCTGCGCAAAGATGCTGGATGATTGATCCTCAGGGTCAAGGCCGATTGGAATCATGGCTCAGTTGGATGCGGCGCGAGCTGAAGGCTGAGGTAGTTTATCGTAGCCCACACCATCGTTCTGACTCGCTCGATCAGCGCTCGTCCCTGACGCCGGCTTACGCAACCTTGCATTTGTTGCCGACCGCCCCACCGGAACTTGTCAAAGCTGCATACCATTGCCTTGCCAGGATCAATCATCCGGACGTGGGCGGTGATACTAAATCCATGCAGCAGATCAACATCGCTTACGCCCATATCAAGCAGCATGGCATGAATCCTGACCGCACGACATCACGTTGAGGTATATGACGGGAATTTACACATCCGTAACATGGAATTCATCAGGCTGTAACATTCGCGCCATAGAATGAGCGCCTTAGGAGATTCCAAAGACTCAGGAGGATAGTCAGGTGAACAAGCAACGCATCGTTTATAGCCTTCTTCTGCTAGGGCTGGTCGTGTTTCCCTGTCGTGCGCAAAACACGTTGGTTGGTGATATGCCGGCTAAGGGCAGCGCCACCGGAACGCTGGAGGGTGTGGTGCTGGATGTTTCCAACGGCCAAAAGCTGCCTCGCGTGGATATTGAAGTAGTAGGTCAGGGCGTAGTCGGGCAGACCGACCTGGATGGGTACTTCAGTGTGAAGCTTCAGCCGGGCACGTATCAGATTCGTGCCTCACGAACCGGTTATCAAAGTCAGACGATAGAGTCGGTGGAAGTCACCGCTCGACAGGTGGCCAGCGTGGAATTTGCCTTGAGTCCTCAAGGACAGGTCTTAGGCGAGGTGGTCGTGACAGCGGCCGCTAGTATAGCGGCCAGCGAAATCGTCATGCTGGCTGAACGAAAGGCGGCCACAACCATTAACGATGCAATCAGCGCCCGAGAAATCAAGGCGGATACCAGTTCGCATGCCGCAGGCGTGTTGCAACGCATGCCGGGCATCACAGTCGCTCAAGATAAATATGTCTTCGTGCGCGGTCTGAACGAACGGTATAGCAACACGGTATTGAACGATGCGATGCTGCCTACAACGGAGCCAGACCGGCGCGTCGTGCCGATGGATTTGATCCCAACGTCGCTGCTGGATAATGTGAAAGTCCTCAAGTCATTCACTCCTGATCAGCCCGGTGAATTCTCTGGCGGTCTCGTCAAAATTCAGGCAACCGAGTTTCCCAGCACTGGCACGCTGAAGGTCTCCGCGTCCTACGGATTCAATTCACAAACGACATTCGATGACATTCAAACCTACCCCGGCGACCGCCTCGATTGGCTCGGTTTCGGCACGGGTCGGCGCCGATTGCCGGCGATCATTCCCAGTCAATCGTTGACGCGCTTTGGCCCGGATGACCTGACGCGCTTTGGCCGGGCGTTTGAAAACATCTGGCAACCACGACGCGGCAATGCGCGGCCTAATCAAAGTTATGGCGTTTCCGGCGGCACAACGATTGGCCGATGGGGTTTGGTCGGCGCGCTCAATTACAGTAACAAGCTGCAAAACCTCGATGAAAATCGCGTCTTCTACGTTCGGGTTGGTGACCAGGTCGTGCCGCGCAGCATCTTTGCCAATCATCAGTTTTTGAGCGAGCGCGGCTTGCTCCGTGAGCTCAGTGGTCTTCTGCCAGAGGAATTTCTCAAGCCGGAATTGCT
Organism: Blastocatellia bacterium; assembly: GCA_025054955.1. Taxonomy (NCBI): domain Bacteria; kingdom Pseudomonadati; phylum Acidobacteriota; class Blastocatellia; species Blastocatellia bacterium. Next base: position 65,856 of record JANWZE010000112.1, read on the forward strand.
ACGCGGCTACCAATCCAGCAGCAATACCGTCAGGTTGGGGGGCACTGCCAATGTCGCTTATAAATTCTCCAACAATCACAAACTGCTGCTGAAGAATTTCTATACTCATGACGGCACGGATCAGGCCCGAACATATCAAGGGTGGTATGAGAGCCGCTACGCGGTGATCCGCAATCAGCGGCTGCGCTATCAGGAGGAGACCATCTACTCCGGCCAGCTCTCCGGCGACCATTTGTTCTCGCGCTTGGGCGACAGTTTGGTGACCTGGCGGTTGAACTATGCGCGCGCCACGCTGGACGAGCCAGACCTGCGTGAGACAATCTACGAGCTTGACGACCCGGCCGGCCAATTCCGCTTCTTCAGTCAGTTGCAAAGTGGATTGCGGTTGTTCAATGCGATGGATGAGAACATTCGCGAACCGGCGGTGGATTGGAGCAAATTCGTCTTCCTGAGCAATGGCAAGCTGACACTCAATCTGAAGGCCGGCGCGGCCTATAGCAATCGTGATCGGAGCTTCAACTCCCGACGCATCCGATTGATTGCCACTCGGCTGCGCGGCATCAATTTGTTCCTGCCGCCTGAGCAATTGCTCGCGCCGCAGAACATCCGTCCGGATGGCTTCCTGCCGTTTGAGGAGACACGTCCAACAGACGCCTATCAGGGGATTCACGACATCACGGCCGGTTACGCCATGGCCGACCTGACCATGAAGAAATGGCGCTTCATCGGCGGCCTACGCGCCGAAAGGTCTAACCAGCGCGTAGACACGTTTGATCCATTCACGCCGAATCGGCGACCCGTCACGGCTGGCCAAAAAGAGACTGATCTGATGCCCAGTCTCGCCGTTGTTTATGGACTTACCGGCCAGATGAACCTGCGAGTCAGCTTCAGCCAGACTGTCGCGCGACCTCAGTTTCGCGAGCTCAGTCCATTTGAATTCACAGACGTGACGGGCGGCCCGTCGCAACGCGGCAATCCTGAACTCCTGCGTTCGACGATTCGCAATTTTGATAGCCGGTGGGAATGGTTCATCAGCCCCCGCGAAGTGCTGGCTGTGAGCTTCTTCTATAAGCGCCTCATCAACCCGATTGAGCAGATCATTCAACCATCCAATGAAACGACGATCCTCTCCTATCGCAACGTGAACGCCGCCAACAATTGGGGACTTGAATTCGAGGTGAGGAAAAATATGGGCTTCTTGTCATCCCGATTGGAGAACCTCAATGTCACGTCTAACTACACGTTTGTTGACTCCCAGGTTGATATTGGAAAGCAAGGCCCATTGAATGTGCTGACCACGCTGCGACGCCCGCTGGTCGGTCAATCCCGGCATGCGTTTAACTCGTCGGTCGGATACGAAATACCGCGCTGGGGCATGGAGACCCGTGCTCTATTCAACTACATCGGCAGCCGCATCACGGATGTCGGCGGATTCGGATTGCCCGACATCATCGAAGATGGCATCCCCAGTCTGGATTTTTATGTGTCCAAACGATTTTTAGGCGAGGCTAAGAATCTCGAATTGAAATTCTCGGCGGAAAATCTCATCAACCGCGAGATTCGATTCAATCAGGGGAACCGGCCGTATTACTACTTCCGTCGTGGTCGCACGTTCAGCTTGGGGCTCTCATACACGCTCTTTTGATCTGCACGCTGACATGTTCATGGAGGGGTGAAACGTAAAATTGCAAGTGCTTCACTCATTTCAATGCTCACAATGAAATCTTGATCATTCACTTTTTCTAGGAGGAGAAAACGCATGAAACGACAACTACTGGGTATCGGGGCAGCGCTCGTGCTTGCGCTTGCCTCAACTTCTATTCAATTCATTGTTATGGCACAGGGCAACGTGCTGGAGGGACGCATCAGCACCAACACTACGTTGACACCGAACCGTGAATACACACTCAATGGAATCGTCTTTGTTGATCCTGGTGTGACATTGACCATTCTGCCCGGCACGACGATCAAGGGCGGCGACCGCAGCGCGCTGGTCATTGAGCGCGGCGCCAAGCTGATAGCTGAAGGGACGCCGACAGCGCCGATCATCTTCACCAGCGCGAAAGCGCCTGGCTCGCGCACGCCGCGGGATTGGGGCGGTGTGTGGATCAATGGACGCGCGCCGATCAATGTTCCCGGCGGCGAAGACCTCGGTGAAGCCGGTCTGACCGGTGTCTACGGCGGCGGGCTCAATCCAGACCCCAACGACAACAGTGGTGTCATTCGGTACGTCCGCATTGAGTTTGCCGGGTTCCCTGTGGCGCCTGATCGTGAATTGAATAATTTCACTCTGGCAGGCGTCGGCGCTGGTACGACCATTGACCACATCCACGTCAACCGGGGCGGCGATGATGGCGTCGAGTTCTTTGGCGGGACGGTCAATGTCAAATACGTTCTGATCACCGGCCCTGGCGATGATGGATTCGATTGGCAGACCGGATATACGGGCAAAGCCCAGTTCGTGGTGGTGCAGCAAGATGCTGAGGTTGATGTGGCAGCCGACCGGGGCATCGAAGCCGACAACAACGAACAGGATAACGAGTTGCTGCCGCGCTCCAATCCGATCATTTACAATGCCACAATCGTTGGCGACCCGCGGCCCGGTTTGGGCGGCGGCGCCGGCGTTGTGTTGCGACGTGGCACGGCGGGCACAATGCGCAATATGATTGTGACCGGCTTCAAGCGGGCTGGCATTGATGTGCAAGGTAGCTCCAGTCAAGCGCAACTCAGCAGCGGCCGATTGGTCGTCTCCAACAGCATCGTGTTCGGCAATAATCCCAATTTCGCCAGCGGCGCGACGGCCACCGCCTTGGCTCCGCTCAACGCGCAGGTGGATCCACAACTGATTGATCCATTCACACTGGGCAATCCGGATTTCCGCCCGCGCGAGACGTCACCGGCTAAGAACCCGATGATGGTGGCGACCCCGCCCAACGACGGTTTCTTCTCACCGGTGAACTTCCTTGGCGGCGTTGATCCGGAGAATGACTGGACCAAGGCGCAATGGATCCGCATCAACCTCAGCTAACTCGTGACTCGTGGGCCGTGGTTCGTGGACTGTGGACCGTGAACCGGTTCGCTGTCCACTGTTCACTCACCACGGATCACGAATCACGAATCACCGATCCACGGATCACGAATCACGAATCATGATTTACCATTCACGACTCATGTGGGTGCTCCTGAGTTTGCTGCTCTCGGTGAGCTGCGGCCACGTTGCTGGTCACAAACCACTCCCGTTGCTGCACGCTCAACCGAGCGCAGAAGTACTCGCTCAACAGATTCTGCTTGGTATCGCCAATCGCGATGAGCAGGCTTTGCGGCAGTTGGCGCTGACCAAAGACGAGTTTTGTCAAGCCGTATGGCCGGAGCTGCCCTCCGCTCAAACGCCGAATATGACCTGTGAGTGGGCTTGGAATGCGTTCCTACCAAGCGATGTGGCTGGCTTGCGCCAGATTCTTTTGGAGCACGGTGGCAAGTCTTACAACCTGGTTCGCCTGCGATTCGCCAAAGGCACAACGACATACAAAAGCTTCAAGGTTCACGAAGACACGCGCATGATCGTCGTTGATGACGGAGGCAAAGAACAGGAATTGAAACTCTGCGGTTCGATCCTCGAATATCAAGGTCAATACAAGCTGTTCAGTTTCATCATTGATTAGCGACGTATGTTCAGAATTCGTTCATCCATCTCTCCGCATTATTTGCGCTCCACTCGTTATAACCAAGCCCTCCTTTAATCCCACCTTTACCCGTGTCCGACAGGAGGCCGGTTTGCTCCGCCGGCCTCCACTCTTGTGAGAATGTGGCATAGGCGTTCCCGCCTGTGCTCCGTTTTCATTCTTCATGGCGTGCAATCGCATAGGGGCGATTCCCGTGAAAATAACATTTTGTGGCGAGCGTAAGCTCATGGGCAATTTTTGAAAAGAATGTTGCGCGGCAATGAGGCCGATTCGCCGGATCAATCCCGATTCACCACCAGCCGCTACCTACGCACTCCCCAGCACCGATGAGGCCAATTCGCCGGATCAGCTCCGATCAACCATCAATCGCCCATGTAGCGACTGCCCGTTGGCGACGCTTACTGCGGCCTCAGTGGGATGCACAGAACATGATTTACTCATTTTTAACACAGGCGTCACCAGGTTGTAATGGAGGGCGTATAGAATCCCCGCCTTGCGCAAGCGATTCAACTTTTCAAACCAATTACAGGAGGGAGATATTCTATGCACAAGACAATCTCACATCTGGCAATCGGCGTCTTGCTGGCGGTGACACTGGCGGTCATCTTGCCGGCGTCACTGGCGCAGGATCAAACAGACCCGCTGTCGAGCATGGTAGCGGTGACGCTCAAAGATTCAGCGGGCACAGGCGCCACCAACGTCGCCGATTTCGTGAAAGCGCGTGTCAATCAATTTGCGCGCGGCCATCTTTCACCCACAATCCAGTTTCCACTGGCCAACGCAGCGACTGACAGTGTGCGAGCCTTGCAGGGGCTTCACCACAACGTCGTCATCAAATGGCTGGACAATCTAACGTTCAGCAATGCAGCCGATGCGCCGCGGTTTGGCGCCAATTGTGATTACCTTGCTTACTTTGGTGATGGTTGGAACGCCACGCCGGGCAGCGCGCCACAGTACAATGGCAGCGGCAGCGCCGGCTGGGTTTGGGTCAACCACGAATACATCTCTGGCGAGCCGGCGAACACAACGACGGCGCCCACGAATCAACATCTGACGCTTGCCAAATTCCTACGAGCGCGCGGGCTGCTGACCAACGACATCACCTCCAACATCTGGTCACAGGCTGATGTGGATACGATCACGCGCGCGCACAAGCGCCAGCTTGGCGGTTCATGGTTCCGCGTCGTGCAGGACCCATCCACCGGCGAGTGGGTCGTGGATAAGAATTCACGAAACCTGCGCTACGACGCCACCAGCAACACGTTGGCGCGAGTGGCCGGACAGGGGCTGTTGACCCGGGCCAATGATGACAACGGCAATCCTCTACCAGAAGGTGTGGTGCCCGGCATTACCGGTGATTGCTCCGGCTTGCAGACGCCCTGGGGCACGATCATCACAGCCGAAGAAAATGTGCAGGATTATTACGGTGACCTGGAAGCATGCTGGACCAGCCAGAACCGCTTCGTGCCCGGCCAAGGCTTCGATCCGGGCCGAAACATTTCGCCGATTATTACGCCCAGCCCTGCCTCTGAATTCGGCCGGCTCTCCAATCCAAATGAACGGCATAGCCGCGAGTACTATGGTTACCTCGTGGAAATTGATCCCGGTGTGGCGCCCAACGAGTACGAAGGCAAGACGACGCCCGGTGTCGGTCACAAGAAACTCGGTTTCTTCGGTCGTGCCCGATGGGAAAACGCGGCAGTCGCAGTTGACGGCCGTTTTCAACTCATTCCCGATAGACCCATCGTGATGTATGCCGGCGACGACCGCCGCAGCGGCCGCATCTACAAGTGGGTCACGCGCGACAACTACGTCCCCGGCATGAGCAAGGCTGAGATTCGCGCCTTGCTCGAGAACGGCAAACTCTACGTGGCTCACTTTGCTGGCTTGGACAATACCACCGGTATCACGTTGCTTGGCGGTGGCACACCTACAGAGGAGAATCCGGGCCTGGGCCGTTGGATTGAGCTGAGCGTCAACAGCACTGACATCGCTCCTAACGCCGCCGCGCTGGGCAATCCGAACAAGACGGTCGGCGAAGCGTTGCGTGATGTGAATTGGAACGGGATCGGCGGCTTCCCTACCGATGACGATGTGCGTCGTGCCTTGTTCACTGCAAGCAACAAGATCGGCATCATGGAACTGAATCGCCCAGAAGACATCGAGTGGAACCCGAAAGACCCCAGTGGCACGCCCCGCCTCTATGTGGCCTTCACCAATCACACAGGTCAGGTCGCCCTCGATCAAAATGGCGTCTTGTTTGATCCAGCCACCCATGCCACGAGGGCTCCTCGCCGTACGGACCGCGCCGGCTCAATCTTCATCATCGAAGAGTCCCAACCGAACAATCCGGGCGCGTCGCGAACGTTCCGCTATTTCGCTGCGTGGCTCGGCACGCGCGGGCAAGGCGCGTTTGATGCGGCCAATCCAGATAACATCATGATTGACAGAGATGGCGGTGTCTGGTTCGGCACGGATGGTAATTACGGAACCAACGGCACAGCCGACGCGGTGTATTACCTGGATTTGAACCCGTCGCACAAAGCAGGCCTCGGCGGCATTGTCAACCCGACGTTCGGCAAAGCCATTCGAGTTGTGGCTGGACCCAGCGATTCAGAAGCCACCGGACCGGCCTTTAGCTCCGACATGCGAACGTTATTCTTTAACGTGCAACATCCAGGTGAGACCATACCGAGCACCTGGCCGCAGACGCGAAGCAGCGGCAAGCGCTAACACAATGAAGGCACGGATGAGTGCCAGTGAGCAAAATTGAAACTGGCCTCATCCGGCTCACCCGTGTGTGAGGTGGAGGGCAATATGAAAACGCGAATGTGGCTTAAGGCAGCCTTTCTACTGCTATGCGGATGGTTGCTGATTAGCGATGTCACTGGCCATCGCATTGTTGGGCAGGATAACTATGATCCGCTGGCGCGAGCCATCGCCAGCATCGGTCAGACCGTCAACTTGGAAGCCGTTGTGCCGCCGCAGTGTTATACGAAGACGGCGGGCGTCGCCAATCCATGCTGGACGTGTCACACCGTACCCATGTTGGTCTCCAACAATTTCCTTGTGGATTGGGAGCTACAAGAGGAATACGCCTTCAGCGATTTTGCTCTGACCAACCGATGGACAAACCTGTTCGTGGATCGCTCCGAAAAGATCGCGGCCATCAGCGATCAGGAGGCGCTCCAGTACATCCGCGAGGATAACTATACACCGTTGCAACGCGCACTGAGTGGGCGCTCAGACTATCCTGGCTATGTACCTGATCTGGATTTCTCGCTCGGCTTCGATGAGGAAGGGTTTGCCAAAGACGGTAGCGGCTGGCGCGCGATTCGCTACAAACCGTTTCTCGGCACGTTTTGGCCGACCAACGGCAGCACCGATGACGTCATGATCCGGTTACCGCGCGCCTTTCAAACCGACGCTGACGGCAAGCTGTCCCGCGAGATCTACAAGATCAATCTGGCGATCCTCGAAGCAGCCATTGCCGGCAATCCACTGATGTCCGACAAAGAACTCATTCACCCGGTTGAACCGATCAACGAAACGCTGGTGGGGATTGACCTGAACAAAAACAACAGACTGGATATTGCCACTGAGATTGTCGGACTGCCAGCGCGTTATGTCGGCGGCGCCAGCAACGTGGTGGTGACACGCGCACTGTATCCTCAAGGCACTGAGTTCCTGCATACGGTTCGCTACATTGACCCTGATAATCCCACGCTGCTTTCCACGCGGATGAAGGAGGTCCGCTACTCTCGCAAAGTCCTCTTTCTGGATACGTGGGCGCTGCTGCGGGCCTACGAGAAAGAGTTCAATGATAAACAAGAAAACGTGCTGCCCATCTTCGCTGGATCACCGCTGGTAGGGCTGCGCAACAGCTTTGGCTGGCAATTACAAGGCTTCATCGAAGATGAACGCGGTCGCCTGCGATTGCAAACGGAAGAGGAGCATCGCTTCTGCATGGGCTGTCACAGTGCTGTTGGGGTGACCGTAGATCAGACGTTCACGCTGGCTCGCAAAGTGCCGGGGGCGGCAGGCTGGCGGCATCAAGACCTGCGTGGCATTCCCGATGTACCACAAGCCGGTCATGCCGAGCCAGAGATTCTGACCTATTTCAAACGGGTCACCGGCGGAGATGAGTTTCGTAGCAATCAGGAGGTTCTGGACCGCTTCTTCCCCAGCGGCCAGCTCGATGAAGTCAGCGTGCGGCGCGCCGCGCCCGGTGGCGATCAGGACATCACCTTCCTGATTGCACCCTCGCGCTCACGAGCTTTGCAATTGAATAAAGCCTACATGGCGCTGGCGCGCGAACAACGCTTCGAGTTGGGCCGAGATACATTGCTTGCGCCCGCAGTCAATGTCCATACAGAGATCGAAAATGGATCAACCGAGCTGAACGCAACCGGCAAGGTTTTCCAAGATGGTCGTCTGTGGCTGGATTGGTCTCAGGCAATGTTCAAGCAAAAACGAAATTGATGGATTCAACCCTGGCATGGATACCCGCTTTGTCTGCATTTCCACTGCTCCTACTTTGAGCCCGTCAGCGCCTTCATGGCACATCAGTATTGACGGGTCCCGCCTCTAGACTGCTTTTTTCCTGTATCCGCCCGAGCCTCCCGGTGACCAAACGCGCCGGGAGGCTCACCTCCACGATTTGATTCAGGGCTTGCGCGATGTTCACACCGTTTTAACGATCAGTTTACACATCCGTTACAGGCCGCAGGTATAATCCATCACGATTCTGTCTTTGCGATCGAATGGATTTGTTGGGTGGTCGCGGAGTGCATGCCTCCCCTACGCCTTTTGCTGGCCACCCATCAAATCGTATCCGCAGGAACTGTCCATCGGGTTCTTGCCACCAAGGATGACTGCCACGAAGGATGAAAAGCAAGCGCAGGTTCAAGAGCAGCTCTTTGAATCTGTTGATCAGTTAATTTGTGCCTATTCTCATTTCAGGAGAATTGCCCCTATGCTTGGTGGCAGGCCACGAAGGATGAGAACGGCGCACAGGCGGGAATGCCTGCGCCACATTTGTGCCACATTCTCAGGGGACGCTACACCATCTGGCGTCGTCGCGCCGGCTCTGTCTGCGAAACCGTTAACGGGATGAACCGGTAGCCCACGCCGATTAACGTCTGAATGTAATTGTGTCCCGATTGCAAGCCCAGCTTGCGTCGCAATCGGCTCACGTGTACATCGAGCGTGCGCGGATCATGCGTCGCGCGTCCTTGCCATAATGTGTTGAGCAGAAACTCGCGTGTCAGGACCCGGCCAGCATTAGTCATCAGTAAGCGCAGCAAGAGAAATTCCTGGCGCGTCAACTGAACCGGCACACCGCCACACTGCACGACAAAGCCTTCATAGTCCACGTACAGGTAGCCATCGAAGTAAAGCGTTTGACCAATTCCTTCAACAATGTTCGGCTTATGCATCGTTATGGTTACATATCACAGCTTTGTAACAAGCGATTAAATATGATGTTACAGAGGTGTAACTTTTAGCGTCTGGTTGTGAGGATACGGATTGACCAAAAGTTAACTTGGATTTAACATGCCGACCTTATAATCACGCGGTGAGGTAAAAATCAGTATGAAGAGAATTCTTCCGTTGATGGTGGCGCTCGTTGTGAGCGTCAGCGGAGCGAGTCTGAGTGGGTGTCCAGCGCCGCAAAATAATCAATCACAGGGTCCAGCCAAGCCGGTGACGGTCAAGGGCTCTGACACGATGGTGATTCTGGGCCAGCGATTTGCCGAGCGCTTCATGAATCAGTATCCGGGCACGACAATCCAGATCACCGGCGGCGGCTCCGGCACCGGCATTGCCGCATTGATCAATGGCAGCACCGACATCGCCCAAAGCTCGCGTCCAATGAAAGAGACAGAGAAACAACAGGTCAGAGAAAGGCACAACAAAGAGGTCATCGAAACGCCGGTGGCGCTCGATGGACTGGCGGTATACGTGCATCACTCGAATCCAGTGAACGAGTTGACGCTGGCTCAAGTCAAGGCGATCTACACTGGCAGCATCACCAACTGGAATGCCGTCGGCGGCAAGAATGCCCCGATTGTGCTCTACAGCCGCGAGAATAGTTCCGGCACCTACGAATACTTCAAAGAGCATGTGTTGAACAAAGAGGATTTCGCTGCAACCGTTCAACCACTGCCTGGCACGGCTGCTGTCGTCAATGCTGTCGGTAAGGACCCCAATGCCATCGGCTATGGCGGCATTGCTTATCTGGAACAGGTCAAACCCCTGCGGCTGAAAAAGGACGATGCCTCGCCGGCTATACCCCCAACGCAGGAACACGTTCTGGCAAAAACCTATCCGATCAGTCGTGATCTGTATTTCTACACGGTGGGGAAGCCGAGCAATCCGGTGGCAATTGATTTCATTCGCTGGGTGCTCTCTGAGCAAGGACAAGCCGTCGTCAGAGAAGTAGAGTATTTTTCACTGCCGGAAGAACGGCGTCGAGCGATTCTGGCGCAGTGGTAAGGTTCAACCGATCATGACCGAGCAGGCAACCATCGCCCTTGCTGTGCAAGCGGCTCACAGTCGTCGCCGCCATATCGTCAATCGGCTTGCGCAGACTGTCATTACCCTGCTGGCCTTGACGGCGATTGTGACGATTGTGCTGATTTTCGTCTTCGTGTTTCGCGAAGCTCTGCCGATTTTGACGGACGCCCGCATTCAGCAGGAAGCCAGCTTATCCAAGCTGTTTCTACCCCTGGCCGAGTTGCGGGAGGCGACACGGTTTATGTGGCAACCCATCGGCGGTGTGGTGGCCAAGTACAGTCTGGTCCCGCTGGTGGTCGGCACGTTGAAAACGACGATAGTGGCGCTGGTATTCGCCGCGCCATTGGGCATCATGGCCGCCGTCTACACATCGGAATTTTCGCCGTCCCGACTGCGCGAATGGATTAAGCCGACAATCGAACTCCTGGCCGGAATTCCCTCGGTGGTGTTAGGGTTCTTCGCGCTGATTGTATTGGCTTCCTGGATGCAAGGCGTGTTTGGTTTTCAGTTTCGCTTAAATGCGATGACGGCTGGGGTGGCGCTGGCGCTGGCCGTTGTGCCCATCATTTACAGTGTCAGTGAAGATGCGCTGACGGCTGTGCCGCGCAGTTATCGCGAAGCCAGTCTGGCGCTGGGCGCGTCCCGCTGGCAGACGGCTGTTCATGTGGTGGTGCCGGCGGCGTTGCCGGGCATTTTCGCCAGTGTCGTGCTGGGTTTTGGTCGCGCCATCGGTGAAACGATGATCGTGCTGATGGCTTCGGGCAATGCTGCTGTGACGTCGTGGAGCTTGACCGATTCCACACGCACGCTGGCCGCCACGATTGCTGCTGAACTTGGGGAAGCTGTGCTGGGAAGCCCGCATTATCACGTACTGTTTTTCATTGGCGCCTTGTTGTTCATCGTGACATTCTTAACCAACTCGTTTGGCGCTTGGGTCGTTGGTCGGATGCGCCGGCGATTGACCGGAGGGGTCTCATAACACGTCGGTATGTTAGCAACGCCCACGATTCATAACCGCACGCATAGGTCATCGGTCTGGCAAACGCTGAGCGAACAAGCGTCGGTGGGATTGCTGGCTCTGGCGACGCTGATCATTGTCAGCATGTTGGCCGTGATCTTAGGCAATGTGATCATTCACGGGGCCGGCCACATCAGTTGGCAGTTTTTGACCGAGCCACCGCGCGAGGGTATGACGGCCGGCGGTATCTATCCGGCGATTGTGGGGACCCTCTTCCTGGTATTGCTCATGACGGTTGCCGCTGTGCCCATTGGCGTCGCCACGGCTGTTTACTTGACAGAGTACGCACCAAAAATCACATTGACGCAAGCGCGCCACCATCTCAAAGACGCGCGGGGCATGCAGCGCCTGCGCGCGCTGGAACAACTCTTCCAGGTAATGTTAACGCAAGTGACGCGGGCCGCCGTCACCACCCTGGCGGGCGTGCCCTCGATTGTATTCGGTCTGTTTGGCCTGGGATTTTTCATTCACTACGTAGGAGACAATCTGGATCGAAATCTGTACGCCGGCGAGCTGGTATTTGGGAAGCCCTCAGTTCTATGGGCGGCCTTGACGCTGGCCGTGTTGACGCTGCCGGTCGTCATCGTTGCCACGGAAGAAGCATTGCGCGCCGTGCCACGAGACGTGCGTGAAGCCAGCCTGGCGCTGGGCGCCACACAATGGCAGACGATTCGCCGCGTCGTTTTGCCACAGGCTCTGCCGGGTATCTTGACCGGCACGATCCTGGCCATTAGCCGCGGCGCCGGCGAGGTGGCGCCGATTCTGTTCACCGGCGCGGCTTATTTCTTGCCCCAGTTGCCTACACGCCTGAATGATCAATTCATGCACCTCGGTTATCACGTCTACATTCTTTCTACCCAATCGCCGAACATTGAAAAGACGAAGCCGATTCTGTATGCTACTGTGCTGGTCTTATTGGTGTTGACGTTCTCGCTGAACTTGGTCGGCGTGATGATTCGGATGCGCATTCGGCAGCAGCTTCGGGCGGGACAGTGAAGGAGGAACCGTGGAAGTTACTTCAGTCAAGGACACAGCGGGAATGCAGGCAAAACCACAATTGGAGAGCACCCAGGGAAGCTTGTTGAATATGCCGCTGGTCATGCCGCGAGAACAAAAGGAGATGGCGGTCACGACGACCAAGGTCAAGGTCGAACGCTTCAATTTCTTTTACGGCGATAAACAAACGCTTTTCGACATCAATATCGGCTTCCCGGAGAAACGTGTCACGGCGCTTATCGGCCCGTCTGGCTGCGGCAAATCCACGCTACTGCGCTCGCTCAATCGCATGAACGACACGATCCCTGAGACCCGCATGGAGGGTAACATCTGGCTGGACGGTCAAAATATCTGCGCTCCTGATGTGGATGTCGTGCGGTTGCGCCAGCGCGTGGGCATGGTCTTTCAGAAGTCGAATCCATTCCCAAAGTCAATCTTTGAGAACGTCGCCTATGGACTGCGCGTCAACAAACTCTACCAGTCGCGCAGCGAATTGGAAGCGCTGGTAGAATACAGTTTGCGACAATCGGCCCTGTGGGATGAAGTGAAAGACCGGCTGCATGAATCGGCGCTGGCGCTGTCGGGCGGTCAGCAGCAGCGTCTGTGTATCGCCCGCGCGCTGGCCGTGAGACCAGATGTGCTGCTAATGGATGAACCGGCCTCGGCGCTTGACCCCATCGCCACGCAAAAGATCGAAGAGCTGATTCACGAATTGAAGCGCAATTACACCATCATCATTGTGACGCACAACATGCAACAAGCTGCCCGCGTCTCAGACATCACGGCGTTCCTCTGGCTGGGCCGACTCATCGAAGTGGATTCAACGGTGAAAATCTTCACCAATCCCGGTCAGAAGATGACTGAGGACTACATTACAGGAAGGTTCGGATGACAGATCACCACCGCAGACTTGACGACGATTTGGATGTGCTGCGCGACAAAGTTTTGCTGCTCGGTGGCGAGACAGAGGCGGCTGTGCAGAAGGCCATGGCGTCGCTGGTGCAGCGCGACTCCGACCTGGCCCGCGAAGTGCTCATCTACGACGACGTGATTGACAAAATCGAGCTGGAGATTGACGAACTAGCCATTGACATCCTGGCGTTATTTAATCCGGCTGCCCGCGACTTGCGATTGGTCATCACCGCGGTCAAGCTGGCTCCAACGCTGGAGCGCATTGCTGATCATGCTTGCAACATCGCTCGCCACGCCATTGACTTGAATGATGAGCCACAATTGAAACCATATATTGACCTGCCCGCCATGGCCGAATTAGCCCTCCAGATGCTGCGCTCAGCCATGGATGCGTTCGCGATGAGCGATGCCAGCGCCGTGCGTGGCATCATCACGCAGGACGATCGCATTGACGCGCTCTATAGGCAGCTCATTCGTGAGTTGCTGACGTACATGATCGAAAATCCAAAAACGATCACGCAGGGAATGAATCTGCTCTTCGTGGCCAAGCATCTGGAGCGCATCGCTGATTATGTGACGAACATCGCTGAGCAAATTGTTTACATGGTGGAAGGCCGGGTCATCAAACACATGCCGTTAGAATCATGAAACGTCGCGTCCTGATCATTGAAGACGATCCCGACATCAGTCGTTCGATCCAATACAATTTGGAGCGCACGGGCGAGTACGACGTGCACGTCGCCACATCCGGCGAGCAGGGTTTGGAGCGGCTGCTGCGCCATCCGCCGGATTTGCTCGTTCTGGACGTGAATCTGCCGCACATGAGCGGCTTTGAAATTTGCCGCCGCCTCCGTCGGGATGAGGCCACCATGCATATCCCTGTTGTGATGCTGACGGCGCGGACAGCAGAAACCGATAAGGTTCTTGGACTAGAGCTGGGCGCCGACGACTATGTGACCAAACCGTTCAGCATGCGAGAGCTGATAGCGCGGATCAAGGCCATCATGCGACGAACACAACCTGACCAGCCGTCAGCCGATTTCAACGACGGAGTGCTCCACATTCAGTTTGACGACTTCAAAGTGACGGTGGCTGGTCGAGAGGTCAAATTAACGCGCAAGGAATTTGATTTGCTCAAAGCGCTGGTGCAAAACCAAGGTCGCGTGCTGACCCGTGACCGTCTGCTCGACCGTGTCTGGGGATTGGAGTATCACGGCGCCACGCGCACACTGGATGTGCACATTCGCCGGCTGCGACAAAAGCTGGGCGCTGCCGGCCAGGCGATCGAGACGGTGGTTGGTGTCGGCTATCGGTTCCGCGCGCAGCAGGCCGCCGCGTCTGATGAACAACCTTACGTGAAGGCCATGACATCATGAGTTGGCTTGTCGGCCTGACGTTGTGTGTATTGTTCGGCGCCGTGCTCATTGGCGGATGGCTGGTTCATCACCGCGTGCGCTTGCCACTGGCTCGGTTACGCCATACGCTGCGCACTCTCGGCGTCCCGTGTGATGATTCTGCTGAAGCAACGCTGCGGACGGCCACAGAGCAGCTCAAGGATTTGGCCAGGCATGCTCAACAAGCGGAAAAAGATTTAGCCCTGCTAAGCTCACTGATTCTGCGCACGGACGATGGCATCATCGTTGTGGATCGTCACCTGCGCATCGTGTTAGCCAATCGGGCTGCGGCAGCCCTGTGGGGGCGCGCGGAGACCGGATTGGAGGGCAGCCGCCTGGCCGACCTCGTCAGAGACAAGCAGGTCTATGACGGGTTCTGCAACGCAATCGAGCAGCAGCAGCCGTTTCAAGGCCGGTTCGAGCGCGCTGAAGGCCATGATCGTCAGGTTTTTGAGCTGCACATTACGCCGCTGGATAATCAGCACGCAGCCGGCGTCTTCCTCAATATCACGCGCGTGGAGCAACTGGAGCGCGTGCGGCAGGAGTTTTTGACCAATGTATCTCATGAATTACGCACGCCGCTGACCTCCATCATGGCTTACGTGGAAACGCTGCTGGACGGCGCGCTGGATGATCCTGAGCATCGCGTTGAGTTCCTTCGTGTGATCGAGCGTCATGCTCGCCGACTGCATAGCTTGATTGACGACATCTCCGATCTGTCCGCGATTGAATCAGGAGAAATCCGATTGGAAATGACCGAGGTGAACCTGCGCTCGATTGTGGCTGAAGTGGTCCAAACGCTGCAACCGCGGGCGCAGCGCAACGACGTGCATCTGGTCAATGAGGTTCCCTTTGAGCTTGTGGTGAAGGCCGATCATAAACGATTCGAGCAAATTCTCATCAACTTGATTGACAATGCGATCAAATTCAATCGGCCCGGCGGGTCTGTGTATATTCACGCGCAGCGGTGCGACGATCAAATTATCATCTCGGTCAAAGACACAGGCATAGGCATCCCGGCGGCTGATTTGCCGCGCATCTTCGAGCGGTTTTATCGTGTGGACAAAGCGCGCTCTGTCGAAGCTGGCGGAACCGGATTGGGATTGGCCATCGTCAAACACCTGGTCAAGGTGCAAGGCGGTCGCATCAACATCGAGAGCAAGCCGGACGAAGGAACCTGCGTCAGTCTCACCTGGCCTGCCGCCAACGTGGCCGAAGCCGAAATGTCAGGCGTGGCTTGAAGGCTCTGAAACTGCGGGTCGAGATTGATGCCAATTGCGTAGGGAAAGACCATGTTCATGGAGCGAAAAGGATGGCGGGACCTGAGCTGACCGAGCGGCAGTGTGTGAGCTTCACTCGGCATTTACTTGGGCTGGCGGCAGCCGTCCCCAGCGGGTAGCCAGACGTGCAACGTCTGGGTGGGCATCATCGCCAATCCATCGCGCGTTCAGCAGCGCCACACGTTCCCTCATCGGCTCATTCATCCTGTCTCTTCGTTGGCCACACACGCGCTGCTCTAGTGCGTCTCCGGCGCGCCACTATTGTTCAGTATGCTCTTCCAGACGTGGCACGTCTGGCGACCTTCGCATGCGCCGCCGGCGTGGTCAATGACGCCGACATGCTCGCTCGCGCGATGCAATGCCAGGCGCATCGGCCACTGAACAGTGAAGCCGGCGTTATTGCCGAACGAGCGTGTTCTATTGAGGTTCGCCTTTTCTCCAAACGGACTGCATGTTATGCTTGCTAACCATGCTGCCAGTGCTCGATCAAATCGGTCGTCCTTTGCGCAGTTTGCGCATTTCAGTGACTGACCGTTGCAATCTGCGATGTCAATACTGCATGCCGGAGGAAGACTACGTCTGGCTCGAGCGCGACCAGTTGTTGAGCTATGAAGAAATCGCCGAACTGACCACTATCTTCACCGAGCTTGGCGTCGAAAAGGTGCGACTGACCGGCGGCGAACCGCTGTTGCGGCGTGATCTGGACCGATTGATCCGGCTGCTCGCTGGCAATCCCCGCCTGCGTGACTTAGCGCTCACCACCAACGGCGTCTTGCTAGCAGAACAGGCTCACCGGTTGCATGAAGCTGGCTTGCATCGGCTCACTGTGAGCTTGGACACGTTGCGGCCTCAGCGGTTTCGTGCGTTCACGCGCCGTGACCTGCACGGGCGCGTGCTAGAGGGTATTCGGACAGCCAAAGCAGCCGGTTTCCACCGGATGAAAATCAACGCGGTCATTATACGCGGTTTTAACGACGATGAGCTGCCAGACCTGATCGAGTTTGGCAAGCAGGTGAACGCTGAAGTTCGCTTCATCGAATACATGGACGTTGGCGGCGCCACGCGCTGGTCAATGGATCAGGTCGTTACGTCGCATGAAATGCTCCGTCTGCTCTGCCATCGCTACGGGCCGATCCAGTCCTTACAGGAGCAGGACGCCGCGCCAGCTAATCGTTATCGGCTGCCCGATGGAACGACCTTTGGCATCATCTGTTCGATGAGCCAACCGTTTTGCCGTTCCTGTGATCGAGCGCGCCTGACAATTGATGGCGTTTGGTTCCTCTGTTTATATGCGCGCGATGGCGTTGATCTGAAGCGATTATTGCGCGGTGGCGCATCACGAGAAGAGATTGCGAGAAAAATTGTTGATGCGTGGCAAGCCCGCATGGATCGCGGCGCTGAAGAACGCTTGCAGTTGCGCCAGCGGGATATTCTGTTTGCCGTTGATGAGCTGCGCGCCGACCCACACCGCGAAATGCACACGCGCGGTGGATGACGCTCCCTGCGGGCGGACCGTCGTCATCGGCTTGATCTGCGTCGCTATTGTTTTTCGAGGATGTTCTCTGCGGGCGGGGTGTTGATCCCGTCGAAGGCACGGTTGTTGAGCAGGCGCGACGCGGTTTTCCCGACGTAGTCTGAAGCCTTGTAAATCGTTCGTATTGGCAGCATGCCCAGCAAGCGATAATTGCCAACTGAATTCAATCCAGCTGAGGCGATACATCCACATTGTGAACAATCCGGATTCCCGCCGAATTGACACGGCGAAATGCGAGTTTTGAGGTCGGCAGTGAAATTGACTGTCGTGCGGGCAAACATACAATCAGCAGGCGAGGCGGGCGGTTGGCGAAATCCTTCGATGACCTCATCGGGCAAGTAGAGCTTGGGAAACTCACGGCGCAACCGATCTAAGTCGCTCAACACCTGTTCCCGCTCCTGCGGCGTGAGAATTTCCTCATCTTGCGCGCCGACTTGCGGCGTGAACAAGCTGAACCAGATGCGTTCTACTTCGGGGCGAGCCGACCAGAACGATACAAATTCGTCAAAGTAGGCAGCGCGGGTCGTCATCTGATGTGTCACCGTGCAATGGACTGTGATCGTGTGTCCGACAATATGTTTGAGGATACGATCATAGGTGGCCGGCGCGCGGCGACGATCGTGATCCGGTTGCAAACCATCAATCGAAACGATCAGATGGAGCCCTTTGATGCCGGCCCACTCAGCCGGAATCGGACGCACGGCGCTGGTGACCACTTGTACATCCAGTCCCATCTCGCTTAGGCGAGGCAGTAAAACATTCAACTCGCGAAATCGCACCAGCGGCTCGCCGCCCACAATAGAGACGTGCAGTGGGCGACACTTGCGTACCAGCTCCAGCACGCCATCAATCAACGGCTGCCCTTGATAGTCGGCCACTGTTCGCAGCGGGCCGACCGCGCCCAAGTGAGCCGGTTCATAGGCATAGCAACCAGGGCATGCCAGCGGACATTCCCGCGTGATTTCAATGGAGAGCGCCGGATACCGACCACTCAGGATCGCCTGCCAAGATCGTAGCAGTGTGATGATTTTCATGCTGAGTCACTCCTTGATGGAAGACGCGGTTCTCTGGTGGTCAGCGTCTTACTGACTCAATGGCGGCCTCGTGTTCAAAGTCTCCGTCAATCAAATTCTGCTCGTTGAAGACGCGGGGGTAGTGCCGCTTCAGTTCGGCAACCATCGCCTCGAATGGCACGTCGGCAAATTGCCCACGGTCTCGTACATATTCCATGTGCACCTGGCCGTTCGCATCGAACGGGTGAAAAACGGAATCGTGACGGCCATCAAACTCTAACGGCTTGACGCCGAATCGCTCGCACAATGAACGATTGAACGCAGGCGTCGCTTTGACCCAACGCCCCTCCAACCACAACTCGGTGTAGCCATGAAAAACGAACAGGTCTGTTTGCAGCCACTGCCGCAGGCGCTCTGTTGCCAGATGATTGCGAACATCAGCAAAGCCCAACCGACTGGGGATCGTCAACGCACGCGCCGCAGCAGCCAAGAGCACAGCCTTTTCAATGCAAAACCCAAATCCTCGCGCGAGCACGGCGCTCGCTTTCATCATCTCCGGGCGTAGCTCGATGTGATAGGGATCGTAACGAATCTCGTCGCGGACGCGATAGTAGAGCCGCACGGCTTTGTCAATATCGCTGCTTGCCTCGCCAACAGTTGACTGCGCGAATTGAATGACGCTAGGCGTATCCCAGTCAATGAACGGCGTCGGCTGCAAATAAATCTGATAGCCGTCCGGCATCTTGGCAAAGCCATCAACGAGGTTATGTCCCATTCATCTGACTCCAGGCCCGAAGGTGATGGTATACACTACGCTCAGGTATGGTGTCCAGTGCGTGATCAACAGTGTCATGAGCAAGCGCCACCGTGACCAACAAGAGCCTGTTGGTTATGCGTCGCGCAGCGACTCGATTTTGCACAACTCTCGTTGACGCAGCCCGTCGTTTTGACTCAATATAGCCGGCGACATCGCAACACGGGAGGTGACGTTTATGATCAAAGAAATCGGTTTGTTTGTCGTGCCGTTGATCTTTTTGTCGCTGGTCGCGCGCGGGCAAGACCGCATCACGGGCCGGATGTTTGCCACGCGCTCAGAAGTCATCGCGCAGCATGGCATGGCGGCCACCAGTCAGCCACTGGCCACGCAAATCGCGCTGGACATCTTGAAACAAGGCGGCACAGCCGTTGATGCGGCCATCGCTGCCAATGCGGCGCTGGGACTCATGGAGCCGACAGGATGCGGCATCGGAGGCGACTTGTTCGCTATCATCTGGGACGCGAAGACGCAAAAACTCTATGGGCTGAATGCCAGCGGTCGCTCGCCGCGCAGCCTCACGTTGCAGCACTTTCAGTCGCTCGGCCTGAAGCAAATTCCTTCATACGGTCCGCTGCCTGTATCGGTGCCCGGTTGCGTTGATGGCTGGTTCCAGATGCACAAGCGATTCGGCCGATTGCCCATGACAACCATCCTCGCGCCCACCATCAAGTACGCCCGGCAAGGATTTCCGGTCAGCGAGCTGATCGCCTATTACTGGCAGGGCAACGCCACTCAGTTGGCCAAATATCCGGGCTTTCAGGAGACGTTCATGCCCAATGGCCGCGCCCCGCGCAAGGGCGAGATTTTTCGCAATCCTGACTTGGCTCGCACGCTCGAACAAATCGCCGAAGGCGGGCGCGACGTCTTTTATCGAGGCCAGATCGCCCGCACGATTGACGCTTACATGAAACGAAACGGCGGCTTCCTTTCCTACGAAGATTTGGCCGAGCATACATCCGAATGGGTTGAGCCTGTCTCGACCAACTATCGCGGCTATGATGTATGGGAACTGCCGCCCCCCGGACAGGGCATCGCCGCTCTGCAAATGCTCAACATCCTGGAAGGCTACGACATCAAAAGTTTCGGCTTCGGCAGCAAAGAGCACATTCACTATCTGGTTGAGGCCAAGAAGTTGGTATTTGAAGATCGCGCCAAGTTCTACGCCGATCCGGCATTCAATCGAATCCCGGTTGATGCGCTCATCTCAAAAGCCTATGCCAATGAGCGTCGAAAACTGATCAGGCCGGATCGCGCAGCTCGACACTACGATGCCGGCCAGCCAGCGTTGCGCGAAGGTGACACAGTTTATCTAACGGTCGCCGATCAGGACGGCATGATGGTCTCGCTCATTCAGAGTAACTTCCGTGGCATGGGTTCGGGCATGACGCCGGATGGTTTAGGATTTGTCTTGCAAGATCGCGGCGAACTGTTCAATCTGGAGCCGGGGCACTTCAACTCGTATGCGCCGGGCAAGCGCCCGTTCCATACAATCATCCCGGCATTCATCACCAAAGACGGGAAACCGTTCATGAGTTTTGGCGTGATGGGAGGCGACGTGCAACCGCAGATGCACGTGCAAATCATCATGAACATTGTGGACTTCGGTATGAATATCCAAGAAGCTGGCGATGCGCCGAGAATCTTTCACACCGGCTCATCTTCTCCGACCGGCGGCCGAATGACCGATCAAGGCGAAGTCCTCTTGGAAACCGGTTTTCCTTACGAAACTATTCGTGAGTTAATCAAAATGGGGCATCGGATCGGATACAACGTCGGCGGCTACGGCGGCTATCAGGCTATCATGTACGATGCCCAAAACAAGGTCTACTACGGCGCGTCGGAATCGCGTAAGGACGGCCAAGCCGCCGGCTATTAGCTCGCTCGGTTGTGTGATAGCAGCTTGCTCATGAGATGGCAACGCATTTGAGCGCCGCCTCGATGAGGGAGCCGGTGGCGCCTCTTGAAGGCCCGATGGATTGCGGATGACGACTCCCAGACGTTGCGCGTCCGGATACGATCGTGCGGGCGGCTGCCGCCGCTGCTTCCACAGCTCGCTCAGTTCAAAACGCCTAAACATCAGTGTCTCCATCAGAGACTTCATACCAATTGGGCGCAGAAAATCGGACACCGCCGCTTGGAAAGCTCTGCTCCTGCTTTCCATCTCGCTTCATCAAACATGACCTTTTTCCGGTGGTATCAGAAACAGGAATAGAATCGCACACATCTTGTTCGTTGCCGTGCCCGCACGGCAAGCGCATCACTGCGATATTGCAAACCTCTTGTGTACCACTGTGGTGTTGCAAACGTCTTGCGCATCACTGCGGAGTTCCAAGCCTCTTGCGCATCAATCAGAGAGCAGGTTGAGGGTACATACTTTCACGTTGCAGACTTCTCGCGCATCACTGCGGAGTTCCAAGCCTCTTGCGTATCAATCAGAGAGCAGGTTGAGCGGCTTGTGCGTGAATCGTCTGGCGCCGGGGCCTGAATACATACCAACCGTGTGACCATTGCCGACAAGTTTGTACTTGTACGTCACCAGCCCCTCCAATCCCACTGGGCCGCGCGGATGCAGTTTGCCTGTGCTGATGCCGACCTCCGCGCCGAATCCATAACGATAGCCATCGGCAAATCGCGTCGAAGCGTTCCAGTAGACGCCGGCTGAATCAACTTCGGCGAAAAACTGCTCAAACGCAGCACGGTCTTCGGTGACAATCGCGTCCGTGTGACGCGAGCCGTAAGCGTTGATGTGCTCAATGGCTTCTTCGAGTGAATCAACGACTCTGACAGCGAGAATCAGGTCGCCATACTCTGTTCGCCAATCCTGGTCAGTGGCCCGTGATATGTTGCTCAAGCCGCATTGTTCAATGGCGCGCTCGTCGCAGCGGACCTCAACGCCGCGTTGTTGCAAGGCGCTGACCATCTCTGGGAGAAATGCTTGGGCCACGTCCCGATGAACAACCAGCGTCTCGACAGCATTGCACGCTGAGGGGTACGAGAGCTTGGCATCGAGCGTAATGGCACGCGCTTTGTCCAGATCAGCCGCGCGATCCACATATACGTGACAAATCCCTTCGGCATGCCCCAACACGGGAATGGTCGTGTTACTTTGAACGTAGCGCACAAGCGCATTGGAGCCTCGCGGGATGATGAGGTCAACGAGGCCGTCAGCGCCAAGCAGCACCGCGACATCCTCGCGGTCTTCCAGCAACGCCATCGCATCGGCTGGGATGCCAGCAGTGATGGCAGCCGCGTGGATGATCTCAAACAGCGCGCGATTGGAATGTTGCGCTTCATGTCCGCCTTTGAGTAAAACGCTATTGCCGCTCTTGAGGCACAGTGAAGCAATCTGCACCAGGGCATCCGGGCGAGACTCGAAAATGACGCCCACGACGCCAATCGGGCAAGTCACCCGATACAGGCGAAGTTCTTCATCCAGCTCAGTGGCCAACGTGACACGTCCAACGGGATCGTCCATGGTCACAAGCTGCTCGATGCCGGCGATGATGTCGCGCCATTTGGCTTCGGTCAGTTCAAGCCGATGATAGAGCGATTCAGTCATCTGGCCAGCTTGAACCAATGATTGTGCAGCTTCCAGGTCCTTGGCATTAGCCGCCAGCACGCGCGCCTGATGCTCGCTCAATTGCTGCGCAACCAACCGGAGCGCCCGATTTTTCTGATCGGTCGTTAATCGCGCCATCCGGCCTGCCGCCGCTTTGGCTCGTTTGGCGATCTCAAGAACAGTGGATGTCATCGTTTTGTCGGCTCTGGATTGCATCGTTAGCGCCTCTCCAAAAACGCAATGTTGTCGCGCGTGATGAGCGCGTCGTAGTTCCGGTTTTCGATCAATTCGTCTATTTTGGTGGAATGCGCGCCGGAGATTTTCCGCGCTTCGGCGCTTGAATAATTGACGATGCCGCGTGCAAACTCGCGTCCTCGCTCATCCAGGATGCTGACTACATCGCCGCGATCAAACTGGCCTCGCACTTCGGTGACGCCGGCTGCCAGCAGGCTGGCTTTGCGTTCCAGCAGCGCGCGCCGGGCGCCTTCGTTGACGACCACCGCTGCTTTGACGCTGGTGGCAAAGGCAATCCAGCGTCGTTTGCCGGGCAGCCCTGGCTGCGGCAAAAACAGTGTGCCCAGCGGCTCACCGGCAAACACACGATCAATGACAGCAGGAATTTTGCCGCCGGCCAGCAGCACGGCGCAGCCCGATTGCGTGGCGATGCGAGCCGCTTCCAACTTAGTTTTCATGCCGCCGCGGCCCAGCCGTGAACCGCTGCCGCCGGCCAATTCTTCGAGATCAGGTGTGATTTCTTCAATGACAGGGATGAGCTGAGCATCGCCAATGTCCTTCGGGTTGGCTGTGTAGAGACCTTCGACGTCCGTTAAGATCACAAGTAAGTCGGCTTCCATTTTGCTGGCGACCAGCGCGGCCAGCTTGTCATTATCGCCGAAGTTGATTTTGACGTAAGGCGCAGCTTCGAGCAATTCTAGTTCGGCTGTGGAGACGGTATCGTTCTCGTTGATGATCGGCAGAGCGCCCAGTTCCAGCAACGTGGTCAGCGTGCTGCGAAGATTTAAGTACCGGCCGCGATTGGAAAAGTCTTCTTCGGTCAGCAGCACCTGAGCGACCGTGATGTTATGGCTGGCAAACGCATCGGCATAGAGCGCCATGAGCCGGCCTTGACCCACGGCCGCGCAGGCCTGCTTGAGCGGCAACAGGTGTGGGCGACTCTTGAGTCCTAAGCGTTCAACACCCAGTCCAACAGCGCCCGAAGAGACAAGCAACAGCTCGCGATTTTTGCACTTGAGTTCAGCCATGGACTCGATGAACGAGTGGAAACGACTCAGCGCAACTCCGCCTCCATCACGCATGAGCACCGCTGTGCCGAGCTTAATGACGATACGTCGCGCTTGCGAAATGATACGACTGCGCTCAGTGGTTGAAACGGACGATTCCATAAGCGCAGGATTATAAGCCAAGACCCGTGTTTGACCAACCGATTTGCTCGAAGCGGTTGGCGCTGCCTCATAAAGTGGTAGACCAGATGGCTTGGTCCCCGCCTCTGACGCTTCAACAGGAGAAAGCCATTTGCCTATCGTGGTTACCGTGCGAGCCTCACGAACAAACAGGCTGGCCTCACGCTAGGCGCGGGCAAACATTGGGAGCACTACACCTGCAATCCGGACAGAGCTTGCCTTGACACTGCTTGCGAGTCGTTCGTAGAATCTTTTGCCAAACAGCTTATACACGAGCTCAAAAGGGGTTATCTGTGGAGCCATTCCAGGAACAGCGTGAGAGCCAATCGTTGCCTGAAGCAGCGGGTGGTAACATTTCTTCAATTCCTATCAACCCACCGGCCGCTCCTGATGAAATGGGACGCTTGGGCGCATCACCGCCTGCGGCCCATCAGTCAACTGCCTATCTGCGCGAGGGGGCGCCACAGGTGTCTATGATCAGAACGGCCTTGGCGTGTGTGGCCGGCTTGCTCATCCCCGGATTGGGACATCTGCTCATTGGACGATGGGGCCGCGCCGTGTTGTTAGCGCTGGCCATCGGTGGCATGTTTGCCGTCGGCCTATTTTGGATGGGCGGACGACTTCATCAGCCTGAACCGGGCGAGCCGCTCTCTTTCTTCCCGTTCATCGCCAATGCCGGACTGGGCGCTATCTATGCGCTCTGCTACGCCTGGAAGGTGGGCTTTGAAGCTAATGCAGCCGTCCCAACATACGAATTTGGTAATACGCTGCTGTTTGGTTCGGGCCTGTTGAACTACCTGGTGGTGCTCGATGCGTTCGATATTGCCGTAGGGAGGAAAGACTAATGCAGTTGGTGGCGATGATGCTGTTTGCTTTTTTCGTCTCGGTCGTGTTTGCCATCATCAGCAAGAGCACGCCCAGTGAACGGTTCTGGTATGGCACGAAAATTTTCTTCGGATTTATGGGCATTGGCTTGATGGTCGCCTATCTGATGTATCCGTTCAGCTAAGCTAAATGGGGAGCTTAACGGCAGAATTGCATACAGGCCAAGGCTGTTGGGTGGATGACGATGATGATTACCTGATCAATTGGTTAGAGTCCCCGCAACGATGCCAGCGACGACTGAGATGAGGCAATACATCAGGCCAGTTTATTCAGAGAGAATGTGTTCACCACCGGAGTGTATCAAAGTTGAAGTATCCCAGTTTTCTTGAGGAGGACAATCATGAATCTGAAATTCGGTCATGACGCTCGAGCGCGCGTCTGGCGCGCTCTGATTGGCCTGCTGATCGGGTTCTTCGGTGTAACGCACGCGATGGCCCAATCACAGGCGAGCACCGGTCAGATCGTAGTCACAGTGCTGGACCCCCAAGGCGCTGCGATTGTCGGCGCGCAGGTGACGGTCAGCAATCCGGCTACTGGTTTGACACGAACGGTGCAAACAAACGATGTAGGACAATTCCGCTTGGTCTTGCTGCCTCCGGGAACGTATGACGTCACCATCGAGGCGACCGGCTTCCAGCGTGTCGTGCAGAAGAATGTTGTGGTCAGCGTCGGAAGCAGCGTTGATGTCAACGTGGTCATGAGTGTCGGGTCGGTCAGCGAAGTGGTCGAGGTGCAAGCTACCATCGGCGTGGAAACGACGCGGCAGGAATCGGGCGCTGTCGTCAATAACATCGCCATCCGCGACCTGCCCATCAACGGTCGGCGGTTTCAAGATTTCGTGACGCTGACGCCGGCCGTGCAAATTGAGCCACAACGCAACCAGATTTCGTTTTCCGGCCAGCGCGGCATCAACAGCAACATCTCGATTGATGGCGCAGATTACAACAATCCGTTCTTTGGCGGCATTCGCGGCGGCGAACGGTCAAACAACGCGTTCACTATTCCGCAAGAATCGGTGGGCGAGTTTCAAGTGGTGGCTGCCGGCTTCAATGCTGAGTTTGGACGCTCGTCAGGCGGCATTGTCAACGTCATCACCAAGTCGGGCACCAATGAGTACCATGGCAGCGCGTTCTATCAGCTCCGCCATAAAGAACTCAACAGCAAGGATGCTCTTGGTCAACTGGCACTGGGCACACAGCATCAATTTGGCGGCTCCATTGGTGGGCCGATCGTGCGTGAAAAGATGTTTTTCTTTGGCTCGGCTGAGTTTCAGGAGTTCAGCACGCCGCGACGGGTGCTCTTCGCTCGATTGATTGGCGTGACCCCCACCCCTGAAACACAAGAGGCGTTCAATCTCTTCAAATCGTTGGAAGGGCCGTTCACCCAGACCAATGATGCGCAAGCCTTTCTGGTGCGCACGGACAATCAATTCGGGCCCAATCATCGCCTAGCAGTGCGCTACAATTTCAGCAACAACAAGGCGCTCAATGCCAATGCGACCGGTGATGCCATCAGCCCATTGACCAATCGCGCGCTCAGTAACAACGGCACGGAGAAGGACCGAACCAATACGATCGTTGGCCAATTCTCTTCGATCTTCACGCCAACGGTGATCAATGAGCTGCGCGTGCAGTACTCCCGCGAACTCCGTCCGCGCGAAGCCAATGCGCGCTTGCCCAACGTGGACACAGCCATCGGCAATTTCGGCTCACGCAATTTCCTACCAACGACGCTGACCGACTGGCGGTTTCAGATAAGCCAAGCGTTGACCTGGAATGCGGGACGTCACAGCTTCAAGTTTGGCGGCGAGTGGAATCATACATTCGCCGATCAAATCTTCGGGTTCAACCAATTCGGCGCGTTCGTTGTGTCGGGCACGAATGTGGATGCGATCTTGCGCACGCTGTCGCGCACGCCCGGCGTAGCCACCGACAATCGTTTTGACGATGCCAGCGTCGTCTATCGCCGGCAGCTTGGCAATCTGGCCTTGAAAGGCGAGATGGATGAGATTGCCGCGTTCGGTCAGGACAGTTGGCGGATCCGTAACAACTTCACGTTGTACTATGGCCTGCGTTACGAAGCGCAACTGAACCCCGAGCCTGAAGTCAACAATACGAGCGTATACGAGCTGGTGCGCAATTTCAATTTTCCGCGTGGCCGCATTGATCCGGCGCGCATTCCTGACAACACTGATCAGTGGATGCCGAGACTTGGTTTTGCCTGGGACCCGTTTAGCGAAGGCAAGACCGTCATTCGCGCCAACATTGGTATTTACTACGCGCGTACGCCGCTGCTGTTGATGGCCAGCCCGCTGAATAACTTCCGATTGCCGCCGGGCGACCTCTCGATCCAGCTACCGTTGGCTGTGCCCGCTGGCAATCCGAACAATACGGTCTACCGGCAGTTGCTCGCTATCGGCGTAGACCTGAACCGCTTCAACCTGGACAATCTGCCGATCATCTCTATCGAAGATGTGCAACGCGTCGCATCGGCTCTGGGATTGCCGGCGCCGAATCCGTTCTCAGGAGCGAACCTGATCACCTGGGCGCCGAATTATCGCAATCCTCGCGCCCTGCAATGGAGCGCCGGCGTTGAGCATGAGTTGTTCCGTGGGTTCACCACTGGCGCGGAATTCAGCTACGTCAACACAGTCAACCTGCAGCGCAGCATTGACTATAATCTGCCTGTGCCGATTGTTCGCGCCACTGACAGGAGTCAGCGCCCCTTCTTTGGGCTGCGCTCGCGCGCGCTGTCGCGGCCAATCCCCACGCTGGGCACTGTGCTGGTGCGTGAATCGTCTGCCCATGCGCTTTATCGTGGGTTTACGTTCCGCGCCGGATTGCAACGCTCGCGCATCCAGTTCCAAGCGTTTTACACGTTGTCGTGGAATTACTCAGATGACGACAACGAGCGAAGCGCCACCGGCCAGGAAGACACCAATGATGCTTACAACCTTCGACCGGAGTATCACTACTCCCGATTGGATGCGCGTCATCTGTTCTCGTTCAACGGCGTCTACAGCCTGCCGCTTGGATTCGATATAGGAGCCATCTGGCGCGTTCGGTCGGCTCGGCCACTCAATCCGTTGACGGGCGCCGATACCAACGAGGACTTCTTCACCAACGACCGTCCGATGAGGACACCGGGCGAGCTGTTCTTGCGCAATTCATTCCGTGATCGCGCCACGCAAGCCTTCGACCTGCGCATCCTGAAAGGGTTCAACCTGTGGAATGAGCAGCGCAAGCTGCAACTCTCGGTAGAATTCTTCAACTTGTTCAACTCAGACAATGTGACGTTCGGGAGTCAGTCGGCCATTTACGGACTGGGCATTGATCCGGCTACAGGACAGCCGGCAGCAATTGACGCCCGGTTCCGACGGCTGCGCTTGGCTGATGGCAGCTATGATCCCAATAACACGCCGGGCACGCCGTTTCAGGCGCAAGTCGGCGTGCGCTTCATCTTTTAAGCGACGGTTGCCGTCAGGCGCTGGTTAAGTTTGATGAATTCGGGCGCTGTTGGCGAGGGTGGCCAACAGCGCCCGAACTGGGGCTTGGGAGAAGGCCACTGCCGATTGATGCTGGCGCAAACAATCGGTGGTCATCTTGTCATCCGTGCCTTCAGCGCGCCGGCGGTGTCTTCTCGGTTCTGACATTACGGCTTTGTTATGTGGTTGCCGACTCGCCTCGCTTGCCGCGAGACGCGGGCGGCTGAGTTTTTACATGTTTCAGATGACAATCTGTGCCTGCTCGGCTACAATGCCTTTCCAAGGCTCAATACTGGCGGATACGAAACTTGTTTTGGAGGAAACATTATGCGAGGCAAGGTTAGCATTCTCTGGCGTCTCGTCACACTTGCCGGCGCCTTCTTGATCACATCTGCGGTGGCGATTGCCCAATCAGGAACAGGACAGATCGTCGGCAACGTCACCGATCAAAGCGGTGCGGTGATTCCAGGCGCTACGGTGACGGCGACACGTCAACAAGCAGGGTCTATTACGACCCAGACCGACAACAATGGAAATTATCTATTCGTCAATCTCATTCCCGGCAAATATTCGGTGACCATTGAAGCGCCGAATTTCAAAAAAGTCACGCTGACAGACATCCTGGTCGAAGTCGGCAGCGTGGTGACGCGCGATGTAGTACTCGAACCCGGAGAGATCACGGATGAAATTGTCGTGACCGCTGCCGATCAGCCAGCAATCGAAATTGGCAAAGGGCCGTCCGTGGGAGACGTTGTTGATGCGCGGCGTGTGTTGGACTTGCCGTTGAATGGCCGCAATCCGCTAGACCTGATTCAAATCCAGAGCGGCGTGGTCTACAACAACGTTTCGGGCACCCGCACGACCTCCAACAACATCCGCGTTGATGGCATCCAGGCGCAAGATAATTTCATTCAGGAAAACATCAACACCTCGTTCATCGCTACAACAGCAGATGATGTGGCTGAATTCCGCGTGACCACGTCGCCGGTGGACGCCGAATTCGGCCGTGGCGGCGGCGCACAAGTGGATGTGGTGACCCGCTCAGGGACCAACGAATTTCACGGCGCTGTCTGGGAATTCCATCGCAATACGGTCTTCAATGCCAATACATTTTTCAATAATGCCATCCCTAGAAGAGCCGACGGTAGCGAAGTGGCGCCACGTGACGTGCTGCTGCGCAATCAATATGGATTTCGCCTGGGCGGGCCGATTTTCAAAAACAAGACATTCTTTTTTGGCCTCTACGAGGGCTTTCGTGAGAGCACTGGCACAAGCATCACCCGCACGGTCTTAACGGCGACGGCGCGACGGGGCATCTTTCGTTACTTCCCTAATGTCCCCAATGGGAACATCACCAGCGTGGCTCCCACGGTGGATAATGTCGGCAATCCGGTGGCCCCAGCCGGCCTGACGCTGGCCGATTTGAAGCAAGTGAATCTGTTCACACTTGACCCGCGACGCGCTACGGCCGACCGCAGCGGCATCATGCAACGGCTCATTGATGCCACGCCGTTGCCCAACGATTTTTCTGTTGGCGATGGTCTGAACACGGCCGGCTTCACATTCTTCTCACCACGCAGAACCAAACGTGACCAATTCACCATCCGCATTGACCATTCGTTCAACGACAAACACCAGCTCTATGGCATCTATCGGCATCAGGAAGAGACCAACTTTGGCGCGATTTTCTTCCAGACATTCCCCGGCCTCGGACAAGACCGGCTGCCGTTTGAGCCACAGAGTTTTTCGGGCACGTTGGTCTCCAGCTTGAGCCCGACGTTGGTGAACGAGTTTCGCTTCGGGCTCCAATACGCCCCGGTAGGCTTCTTCCCGCCTGAGGAAGGGGGCCTAGCGGCCGTCGGTGGAAAGTTGCCCACGTTGCAGAATTTCCCGATCTCGCTTGGCACTGCTTCATTCAGCAACCCAATTAATAACTTTGAAGAGCAGTACCGGGTCGCGCCGTTGTTCCAATACACCGACACGCTCACTTGGACGCGCGGTGACCATGAATTCAAATGGGGTGCCGAAATTCGCTTCATCAGAGCGAATTCGACCGATACGTTTGGTGTCCGCCCATCGGTTGATTTGGGCGAGGCACCAGCCAGTCAGGTTCAGCTTCCAACCGATGTCAATCCGGGCAATTCTGGTCTTGCACGCGCTATTCTCTATGATCTGACCGGTTCGATTGCCCGCGTGGATCAACTCTACCGAACGCCGGATGGCAAAACGCTGATACCGTTCCAGGGCGAGAATTTTGGTTTGCGCAATCGGCAGTTTAATTTCTTCTTCCGTGATCGCTGGCGCGTCAAGTCGAATTTGACGCTGATCATGGGATTGCGCTATGAGTACAACACGGTTCCTTTCGACGTCCACGATTTCCTTGTGCAGCCGACACTGGGGCCGGGACGCACGCGGTTTGAAGCTGCGCTCGGCGTCTCCAATCGCACAGGAACGTATGCGGACGTCTTCCGTGGGGACTCTCCGATCATTGATCCCACCACCATCGGCCCGGTCGGCTTTGAATTGACCGGACCGGGACAGCGCACCAATTTGTTCAAAGACGACTACAATAATTTCTCGCCATCGCTGGGGATTTCCTGGAGTCCGAACACGAAACTGTGGGGCTTGCGGCATCTGCTGGGTGGCGAAGGCAAGAGCGTGTTGCGCGCCGGTTACTCGATTGGTTACGAAGCGTTCCCATTGGTGCTGTTTGCTCAGTTCAGCCGATTCAATCCGGGCATCACCACCGGTCCGTTCATTCAACCGGCTGCCACGCCGGATGCTGTCAGTCGGTTGGATAATCCAGTAGGCGTCACACTACCGGTTCCGTTGGCCGATACGCGGGCGCTCCAGCCGCTCGATCTGCAACGACGTGACAGTGGTTTCTTCATTGATGAAAACTTGCGCTCGCCTTATGTGCAGAATTGGAACATGTCGTGGGAACGAGAGATCGCCAAGGACACTGTTTTGGAACTGCGTTACGTCGGCACCAAAGGCACCAAGCTGGTTCGCACGGCCAATATCAATGAAATCAACTTAGTGGAAAACGGTTTGGCCCGCGAATTTGCGCTGGTGCGGCAACAACTGCTCGACAGCGGCGACCCGTTTGGGTTTACGCCCCGCGCATTTCCTGCCGGGGTCACAGCGTTGGCGCAAATTTTCCGCACGCCGGCTCGGTTTTTGGGCCTGTTTGGCGGACGCGATCAACTGCTGATTGGCGACTTCGTTCAGTTAGCCTTTCGGATTGACCGGGAGCAAATATTCGGCGCGGTCGGCGCGTGGCTTTCGCGCGCTGGACTGCCGGTAAACTTCATCAGCGCCAATCCGGAATTTGCCAGCGTGCTGTACATGTCCAACTACTCGAATTCAACCTATCATGCCGGACAGGTGGAGCTGCGCCGTCGGTTCTCCAATGGCTTGCAGTTCCAAGGCAACTACACATTCAGTCGCGCGCTGGGCGATGGTTTTGACGACGGCACGGATCAGTTCGGATTCACCGTCAACTTCCGCACCCTTCGCAATCGCAGCATCGAAAAAGGCCGACTCGTGTTCGACCGTGAACACGTCGTCAAGCTCAACGGCATTTATGAGCTGCCCATCGGGCCTGGCCGACGGTTCTGGAATGGTGGGCCGAGGGTGATTGCCAAAATGCTCGAAGGGTGGCAGTTGAGCGGCATCTTCCAAGCTTACTCAGGGCGGCCGCGGGTCATCACGGCAGGCCGCTTCACGCTGTATGGCGCAGGTGGATTCAATGTGCTGCCGGCCAATCCGGCGCCCGGCTTTAACATTCGCAAGTTTGCCGGCAAAGTCACCCGCCTGCCTAATGGAGTCACGTTCTTCCCCGGTGTGACCAATCCGCTGGATCGGTTCGGCCTGAATCGTTCGCTCGTGGACGCTAAAGGCAATGTGATCATCACTACGCCCGAAGGCGGCACTGGCGGAACACTGGGTATCGGCTCCATTTCTGACCCCGGTGAAGTTTTCTTCGATGCTGGTGTGATCAAACGAACCAACGTGACGGAGACGATCAACGTCGAGTTCCGCGCTGAGTTTTTCAATCTGTTCAATAATGTCAACTTCACGTTTAACCCACTGCGCGGCGGCGGCGGATTCGTCTCCAACATCAACAGCGTGCAGTTCGGACGACTCAACTTCCAGTCGAATGATCCGCGCATCATTCAGTTGGCACTGAAGGTTAACTTCTAAGAGCTAGCCAACCGATTATCAACCACGCAACGCGAAGAGACGCTCCGGTCTCTTCGCGTTGTGTTGCGTTGACGCAGCTCCTTCAGCAAATCACCTCCCGAAAACAGCCACAGAGGGGGCAGAGGGTTTTCGGCAGACGCTGTGACCTCGGTGGCTTCATTTTCATCGTGCGTGGCGAGCCTCGGCTCATAAGCGACTCCCTTGAAAATCGCCGGGAGCGCATGCCTGCGGGCGTGCCGGAGCCCGCAAGATGCGGGCGCTCCCAGGTTTTCATGGTTCGTGGCGAGCGCGGATCTCACGGACGATTCCTGTGGACTAAATCAGGCCGTCGTTTCAGCAATGTGAGCAAAACCGCCCGTACACCCTGCGCATCGGCGCGACTGCCTTCACCCCGGATACTTCGCTTCGATCACACTGCGCAAGCCACCGCGGGGCGTGAACTCGCCGCGCACACTCATGGAGACCGGCTGACAGGCTGCCACCAGGTCGCGCAGAATGCGATTGACGGCGTTTTCATAGAAAATTCCAAGGTTGCGGTAAGCGAGCAAGTACATCTTGAGCGATTTCAGCTCGAGACACCATCGGTCGGGCACATAGCGAATGGTGATGGTGCCGAAATCAGGGAGACCTGTTTTGGGGCAGACTGCCGTATATTCGGTCGCTTCAATGGTGATTTCATAGTTCGGATATTGGTTCGGCCAGCATTCAATCCGTGGCAGTGGCGTCGTCAAACCTGACGTGGCATGTTCCTCGGTGTATTCACCAACAATTGGTTCGTCCATACGCCTCACCTTCACAAGTCAGATTCATCACGTAGAGCCTGATTATCAATTTTCTGCCGCAGATAATCGGCGGCGATTTCCGGCGGCGTCGGGTTGATGAACAGACCGGCGCCCCATTCAAACCCGGCGATGCGCGTCAATCGCGGAATGATTTCAATGTGCCAATGGTAGTCATATTCGATTGAGCTCCAATGATCGGCGTAGCCAGCTCGCTTAAACGGTGGCGGCGCCGTGTGCAGCACGAAGTTGTATGGCGGATCATTTAACAGCTCCTTGAGGCTGAGCAAGGTGACTTTCAACACGCCGGCCACGCCGGTTAATTCGGCGTCGCTCAACCGCGTGTAATCATGCAGATGGTGCTTGGGTAGCAGCATGATCTCAAACGGAAAACTGGAAGCAAACGGCGCCCACACCAGAAACCGATCGTTCTGGTAAATCACCCGCTCGCCCAGGCGGAGTTCTTGGTCAATCACATCGCAGATGAGGCATCGCTCTTTGGTGCGGAAATGTTGCCGGCAGACGGTGAGTTCCTCCTTGATCGTCGGCGGCACCATCGGCGTGGCGATCAATTGCGAGTGCGTATGCTCCAGTGATGCGCCGGCGGCCAGCTTGTGATTTTTGAAGACCAACACATAGCGCAATCGAACATCGCGATTGAGGTCGCGGATGCGTTCACGGAATGTCAGCAGCACATCGCGCACCCAATCAATGGGTAAGTCAGCCAGGCTGAACTGGTGTTCCGGCGTCTCGATGATGACTTCATGAGCGCCGGCGCCGCTGACCACATCAAAGATACCGACGCCATAGCGAATGGCATTATCTTCGATACGCAACGCGGGAAATTTGTTCGGAACCACCCGCACGCGCCAGCCGGGTTGATTCGGCGGGCTGTCGTCCGGTCGAATAGCGTAGATTTCCGGCGGCGTCTTCCCTTCGCTGCCCGCGCAAAACGGACAGGCCACCGCGTCTTGAACAGGTTCGGGTTCATAGAGCAAATAATCACTGGGCCGCCGCGCCCGTTCCGGCACAACCACAACCCACCGATTCCTCAACGGATCAAATCGCAATTCGCGCATCTCATCTCCTGGCTTCTAGCTTCGTTCTGAGTCTGGCTTCTACCTTCTGACTTGTTGCTGCCGCAAGCACACCATCTGGTTCTCAAGCTCCAACCACCGCTCCGCACGCATGCCACCAGAATGCAATAGCTGCCACGCTCACACCATCCAGTTCTCCAGCTCCAACTCCTGACTGGGCACGCTCAAGATCAAACTGCCGCCGTGAGGGAACCGCTCGATTTCATGTGTATCAGCAATGATAACTATTAACTCGAACCGGTCGCCGAATGAGACCCCTAATGCCGCCAACGGAACCTTGATTTCAGCGATATCTCGGCAAGCCGCATCGGCTCGAACTTCTCCTGGCGCGACCTCCAGGCCGATCTGCTGATGGCCTGAGTAGAGTTCCAACCTCAGCCGAGATGCAGTCAAAGCTTCCACGGCTGGTCGGTCAAAATCAACGCGGAAGTAGGCATGCTGAAGATCGAAGCCGAAAAATAATCGCGACAATCGGCTGACGGCACGTTGCATCGAGCCATGCGTGCGCAAACTTAACATCCCGGCTGACAGCCATTCAAAATAGTCGGAATCGTACCCGTCAATCCGGGGTGTCATGAAAGCCGTCGGCTGGCGCTGCCAGTCGCCGCGATAGACCATGATCGGCGCATCCAGATAGGCCGGCCATGGCTGATTCAGACCTGCGTACACATTCTTCAAATGAGTGCGGAATAAGGCGTCAAACACGGCGTCCTGTCCGCTCGAATGCGCGGGGCCAAACCACCAGAACCAATCGCTCCCTTCAGCCGCCAGCAATGATCGGCGCGTCAGTTCCGGCAGGCAGTCTGTCGTTAGCAGGGGCGCTGCCGCCGCTCCATCGCTGGAGCCGGTCGCCCGTTTGCGCACAGCTTCACGCGCCCGCTTCAGGTAATCCCATGCGCGATTTTTCTCTTCATCGCCAATCCACGTTTGAAAATCGGCGCCGATCCACGAGCCAGGATGCACGCTCTCCAAACGCCCGTGCCGCGTCGTTGTTGTCAGGCACTCGGAAAACGTGGTGGCTTCGATCCACTCCGCTTGATCTATACGCTCGTAAAGCTGCGTGAGGAAATCGTAGCCATTGGCCGCATAGTGCTCCCAAGCGTTTTCGCCATCGAGAATGATGGAAACGACAGCATCGGGCATCGCCTGATGAATCGCCCGCAATCGCTTCATTAAATCATGCACGGCCTCCGTCTCATTCCAGCGTTGGTAGACGAAGCCGATTAAATCCGAGAGCGTATGATCGCGGAAGAAGAGCGCGATCTCTTTGTGGCCGACGCGATACCAATACGGTTGATAAGCCAGCAATCCGGCATCGCGGCGAGCCGGATGCTCCTTGGGTAACGTCAGTTTTGATCGGCGAAGGATGCTTTCATCTGTGGCGGCCCATCGCGCACCGTATTCGCTCAACACCACCAACGCTTCATGACTGACGCCGCCTTCCGCAGGCCAGAATCCGTTGGGGACGCGGCCAAACGTTTTCCGGAAACAGTCAACAGCCAGCGCCGTCTGGCTGCGCGCGTCATCGGGATACGCAAAATGCAACTGCGGGAGCGTCACGCGGGGTGTTGATTGCGCCGCGCTCCGTGTATCGCACACGAGCGGAAGAATCGGATGATAGTAGGGCGTTGCCGAGACTTCGATCTTGCCGCGCTCCCACAGCGATTGATACAACGACAGCGTCTGTTGACACAACTCGCTGATGAGCGCCAAGAGCGTCTGCTTGTCGTCTTCTGTATAGCCGCGTTGCTTGCTGACCAGCCGTCGAATCGCTGGGCGATGACGCTTGAAACTTTCGCCGAGCCAGGCCAGATGAAAGTGCATTTGCAGGTCTCGCACATCGGCATGTGAAAAAGGCTCTCGCCGCGTTTGCTTCAGATAGAGTTCCTTGTATCGCGGCATCGGCTCGATATAGCGTTCGGCATCTACCGTGAAAAATTGTTCGCGCACAAATTGCCGCTCATCCTCGGTCATCTGCTCTGGCGGCTTTTGGAACAGACGGAGCCACTCATCACGAGCATGACCCTGCGCGTAATCGCTGATGGCTTCGATCAATGATGGCGTCAGATTAAACGTCATTCGCAGCCGTGCGAACGGCTCAATCAGATGAGGCATCTCGTAATAATCTTTCGTCGTGTGCAGATAGGCCCAGGGCAGATGGTACTGCCCCGTGGCATAGTCTTTATAACTGGGTTGGTGCATGTGCCACAGCAATAGCAGTTTCATATCTGTTGCGTCGTCATCAATGTGCGGCGATGGGCGAACCTGCTGAACCTGTTTGCAGTGGTTGGCTCATTGCTGCGCGTCGGCTGGCTTACGCTGGTCTTCATTGGCTCGGCCTGGACATGCGCGCGGACGCTGCGCCTTGCCATTGGATACGCGTGATCCATCCACTCAGTCATGGTTTCAGGCGATGGCTTTCTGGCTCCGCTGCGCCAACACGCGCTTGACTTCTTGCAGTAGCTCGTCTGGATCACCTGACTTGACCAGGTAGCGTTCAGCGAGCCATGAGGTATAGTCATCCTGAAATGAAATGTAAGCCGAGCACAACACAACAGGCACTTGGGGATGCTGACGGACAATCCGTCGTAGCACATCCAGCCCATTTTCCGCTTTCAACTTGATGTCCAGCACGACCAGGTCTACGGCCTGTTGATCGAGCACCTGTAAGCCCTCAGCGCCGGTTTCCGTTGCGATGACATCATAGCCTTCCTCTTTTAAGAGGCCCTCGTACATCAATCGAATATTGGCTTCATCATCAATCACCAGAATTGTGGCCATTGTGTGCCTCCTTCATCGAGGGGATCTTCACATGAACAGCACATCCACTCCCCGGTTCGCAGATGATGCTGAGATTGCCGCCCAAACCTTCAATGATCTCTTTTGCTGTATAGAGACCCAGACCGCTGCCGGTTGGTTTGGTCGTGAAAAACGGTTTGAATAGGTTCTGCAAGGCCTCTTCCGGCATACCCTGCCCGGTGTCAGCGACACGAACCGTGAGCCATCCGTCATCGTCACCTGCTGTTTCCAGAAACAGGGAGCCGCCGTTGGGCATCGCTTCGATCGCATTGTTGATGAGATTCTCTAAGCAATTGTATAACTGCCGCCGATTGGCCAGCACCATCGGCGCGTCCGCTTCCAGTCGGACGTGCGGCGTCACTTTCAGCGCATGCCACAACCGCTCTTTCTCCTGACACAATACGCTGATCAATTGATTGACATTGACAGGTTCTTTGTCGGACGCATATCGCGCATCAACAAACTTGACGAAATCCTTGAGCATCTCCTCCAATCGGGTTGCCTCCTGCACAATCGCCTGCGTGTAGCGAGCATGCGCCGTATGCTGGCCCAGCTTGCGATTGAGCAATCGCGCCAGCCCGCCGATAGCCACGACGGGATTCTTCACCGAATGCGTCAGTTGGAGGATCATTTCACTGGCTGCGATGTCTTCTCGTAGTTTGAGGATCACAGCTTGATTATGTTGAACGAGCTGGTTGGTCTGCTGGAGCCTTTGCAATTGCTGTTGCAACTCAGTATGCGCCAACCCGCGCTCCAAGGCCAGCGCGATCTCTTTGGCGACAATCCGCATGGCGCGCAAATCTTCAGGCATCGCATCGCGGCGGGTCAGAAAATTATCCAGCAAAATCACGCCCAGTGGACGTTCCACATGCGTAAAGAGCGGCAATATCCAAAACGGCGTCTGCTGATAGAACTCGCGTAGGCGTGGCGCAATCTCCATCTGCGGATCAACCCGCATGACGTAGGCCTGCTCAAACGCTTGCTTAAACGGCGGGTCGTCCACAGTGAACGTCAATTGATCTAACCAATGCTGAAACTTCGCCCGCTCGCGCTCATAGTCCAACGTTTCGGCCGGCGCGCTGATCAGGTCAATGGCCGTCAATCCCTTGCTGAGAATATCATTCCAAATCCGATTGGCTTCTTCTTCATCGCGCGGGCCGAGCGCGAACGTTCCCCGCAGCGATTCGCCCTGCATCAGCAGCGCCACACCGCGGTTGAATCCAAAGCTCGTCCCCGCGGTGAAGGCAATCAACCCACGATGAATGATCTCATGAGGATCGAGCGTCCACCCCAACGTGTCAGTCAAATGCAAAAGGATGTTCAGAATTTCATCGCGTATTTCCAACGCCTCGCTCAACTGCGTCCACTTGTGGCTGCGTTGAATCGTTTCGTCGGCCAACTTGACCGCCACGTCTAATTCACGCTGCGTCACGGTGTAGCTTTCGCGCATGCGCGTCAGTTCATCTAACAACGTGAGCATCACGCCAAACAAGGCTCCCTGCTCTCGTTGCAGTTGCTCTAGATCACTGCGGAAGTAGTCGCACGCAAGACACTTCTTGACCAATCGCGCTTTCACATCCTGAATCAACACCGTGTCCTGCGGACTGAGAAAAGGACACACCGATGGATCATCGGCGATGAGAAAACAATACGTGTCATTCACCTTCGGCATCGCCCTTTATCTTACCACGAAGCGAGAAGTCGCGCACAGTGGATTGAGGATCGAGCTTGGTGAGGCTGGAGTTGGTCAGATACGACACCGATCACATGGCCAGCCCATCAGCATCGCGAGCGAGCATCGCCGCGCCAACCAAACAGGAATCTTGTCCCAGTTGCGCCATAACAATCTGGCAACACGCAAAGGCCAATGGCATGGCTCGCTTCTTCGCTTCCTGGCGAATCGGCTCGACCAGCAGATCACCAGCGGCGCTCATGCTCCCGCCGAAGACAACCATCTCGACATTCAGCAGATTGATAATGCCGGCCACCGCCGCGCCCAAAAACGCGCAGGTTCGACGCAGCACTGACTGCGCCAGTTTGTCATGCTGCCGCGCTGCCTCGACGATGCGTTGAAACGTCAACGTACCTTCCATGTCTCGAGCCAATGGCGACACAGAATAAGCAGGATCAGTGAACAACCGCTCGCGCACGCGGCGAACGATGTTGGGTCCCGACGCCACCGTTTCTAAACAACCGACACTGCCACAGGCGCATTGCAGCCCGTTCATGTCAATCGGCACGTGACCGAACTCGCCAGCATAACCACGGCAGCCGCGATGCAATTGACCATGCAAAATCAAGCCAGCGCCAATGCCTGTTCCCATCGTAATGTAAAATACATCGCGACAGCCACGGGCAGCGCCACAACACATTTCACCATAAGCGCCGGCGTTGGCGTCATTATCAAAGATGACGGGCAAACCTGTTGCCTTGCGCAACTCAGCGGGCAAATCCAGTGAAGAGACATCCAGCAGATTGACGGCGCGCTCCGGGCGATTCGTCTCCACGTCAACCATGCCCGGCCAACCAATCCCAACCGCTTTGACCGATTGGTCGGCTTCCGGCGAGGACTGCAAAGCGTTGATCGTGTCAACGAGTTGATCAACGAAGACACGCGGGTTGCGAACTTCCGAGATCATCTGCCGTCGGCAACGGATGTGGCCTTCACCGTCAATGAGCGCCCCGCGAATCGTTCGCCCGACATCCAGGCCGATATATAGTGTGTCAGCGCGTGTCATATTCAAAGCGGATATGCAACGTCACTGACGCGGCTCATCCTCGCGCAGTGACATTGCTCAGATCGTAAATCCACCGCCAAGACCATGAGAATGACTCACCAGCAGACGCAGCATTGATGGTTGAAGCAGTGAGTGTTGATTTATTGACGAACCATTGAGTCAACGATCTACAGGTCCTCGTAGTCAATTCGCATCGCATGCATCCTTGGCGGCAGATGTTTGAGGTGGTCTCTAGTAGATGACGCTAATCCCCTGAATCACCAAACTGCCGGGGCACGTATCTGTGGACGCAGCGGCTGAGCGAAACAGTCCTACAATAACTGAATCGCCCGGACGCAGCTCGGTGACGCCATCCGGCGAGGTGATGAGATAATCTTTCGCTTCGGATCGGTTTGCCACGGCCGACGTATTGAGCACCGTCCCGCCCACAGCCGAAAGACCGCTCGAGGCGCCTGCGCCCTGGATGTGCGTTCGTCCCGCACGCGCAACACTGATGTAGTTGGGGCGCAACTCAATGCCACAATTGGTTGACGGCGAATGCCAGATGACCCGGATAATGATCGCCGTTCCCGGCGTGTAATCGGGTGGTACCGTAAACCCAAACGAAATGTTTGGCGTCCCCTCATTAGGTAAGGCTATGCCTGCAAATGCGCCGAATCCCGTGTTAAATGTTCCTTCTCGCAAAAGCACGCCGTATGGATTGATGTTAATAAATCGCGCCACGCTAGCCGGCCTGTCCACTTGCGACTCAGCAAGGCTCGTTGTCGCTTCAGCAGCCTTTCCCTTGTCTTGCGCGGCTACGGTTAACTGGAACGGTTGAACAATCCACAGTGTGAAAATCAAGATCAATGTGAGAAATTTGATCAAGGATGTTGTGTTGTTGCTCTGCATAGCTCCTCCTGGGTTAGTTGTTGGCGCTTACACGAGTGCGTGCAAGCTGATTGTTAAACATGTCGTTGCTGCACCTGCGGGGCAGATTATCTCTTGGTAGGATGTCATCCGTCAATGACTAACTCGTCGGAGAAGACCGGCCGTTACGACGCGACATTGGATGCGGAGATGGACACGCTGGCCTTGTGCAATCGGCTGAGCGCCCACCGGGCCTTGGCGCGGACACCTTCGTCCTCATCTCTCAATCGGTTTTGCAGCGCTTCCTGCGCCGCTGGATCACACAGGTGGCCGAGCGCCTCCGCGGCAGCGAATCGTTTATTGCCGCTACTGGCATCGAGCATAGCAATCAATTCGGGAACTGCCTTCGCGTCAGAGAGCCGCCCAAGCGCCAGGGCTGCTTCACAGGCGACAAACGTATCTTCACTGTGCAGCAGGTCCAACAGCACGGAGGTAATCTTGCGGTCACCGATCAAGCCGAGCGCCTTAGCGGCAAACCGCGCTGTCAGGTAGTCGCCCTCATCCATGGCATCGTGCAGCAGCTCAATGATCGGCCCAGTGGCTTGCTCGCCCAGCTTGACCAGCGCTTTGACGGCCTCAGCTTTCACCGTCATGCTCGAATCACGCAGCGCTTCAATCAACGCCCACAACGCACGCGGGTCGTGTGAAAACGCCAGCGTCCGCACAGCATCGAGTCGGACTTGCTCGTTTTCGTCCTTCAACAACTCGACTGGATCAACAGCCACCTGACCGCTGGTCAGTTGGTTCACGATTCGTTGCGAGATGCGATCCTGAACAACCAGCGCGTTGTGCGTCGCCGTATCAATTTTCTCGCTCCAGATCAATCCGCCTGTATGTGCATCAATCAGTTGAGAAGTCACCCGCAAACGATCGCCTGCTGAGAGGTAATTGCCGGTGAGCACCAACTCGACTGCCAATTCTCTGCCCACTTCTATTGGATCAACCGGCCGGTTTTGGTACTTGGCAACTGTCTGCGATGACCTAACCACGAGCGATTTGATCTTGCCCAGCTCAGTAATCAGGCTATCGGCCAATGTAAGTCCATAAAAATCTGCGGCTGGGTCGCCACTCAAGTTGCGAAACGGCAGCACAGCCAGCGTCTTCATCGCGCCGCGCGTCAACGAGAAGTCCCGTTCGTGTCCTCGCTCATGTTCGATGTGTGATGGCTCAGACAACAAGCTGAGGCTGGGCCGCGTCTCCCAACTGATGTCCCGTCCGAGCAACTGCTCGATGCGTCGTTTGACGGCTCCCAGTAGCGTTTGCCGCTGCGGCCTCACATAGGGAACGGCCAGGATCGAAGCCGATGGCATTGATAGCAGGGCTTGCCGCAGGTCTTGCAATAATTGCGGCATGGATTGATAGCGATCGCTCGGTCGCTTGGCCAGCGCCCGGTCAATCACGGCGGCCAGCGTCGCCGGCACTTTTTTGTTCAGCGCCGTCACCGGCGCATGCTGTTGGTGGATGACGGCGTGCATCGTCTCAACCTGTGAGTGGCCTTTGAATGGCATCTGTCCTGTGGCCATTTCATAAAGCACCACTCCGAACGAAAAGATGTCGCTGCGATGATCGGCTCGCTCGCCACGAGCCTGTTCTGGCGACATGTAGGACGGCGTGCCCAGCGTCGCTCCCATGCGTGTCAGTTCGACTTCGCCACCGCCTCGCGCCGCGCCTTCGGAGACCAGTTTGGCGAGCCCAAAGTCCAACACCTTCACTTGACCGCGTGGTGTGATCATCACGTTCGCTGATTTGACATCACGATGGACGATCCCTCGCGCATGCGCCGCAGCCAGCGCGTCACCCACCTGTAAGCCAATCGAGAGCAGGCTTTCGCAATTCAATGGATGCCCACCGATGACCTGTTTGAGCGTTTTGCCGGGCACATACTGCATGGCAATGAAGTAGACTCCCTCGGCTTCGGCGATTTCATAAATCGTGCAGATGTTGGGATGATCGAGCGCCGAAGCTAATCGCGCCTCGCGCAACAGTCTGGTGCGCGATTCTCTGTCAGCCATCAACTCAGGATTGAGTAGCTTCAACACGACGACACGGTCAAGCACCGTATCATAAGCTTTGTAGACAGAGCCAGCGCCACCACGGCCGAGTTCTTGCTCTAAACGGTAATGGGAGATTGTGCGCGCCATACTCTTACCTCGTTCAACCAGATTGTACGAAGAGCATGGCAAGATTGCAATTAAGGTGAAGCTGAGCCGGCAAACTTCATGGTAACCGGAATCGGTTCCTCTGAAGTCTGCCGGCTATCGTGTGCGCTGAACCTGACGAGGCGCTACGGGCGAGGTTTTGTGGACGAGCCGCTGCTACGAGGCACCGTCGGGCCTGGCGCCGATGGCCACGCCGAGGGTGACTTCATCGGTGGTTGATAGATATGACGAGGCGTTTTCTCCAAGCCCTCACGAGGGACCTGAATCACGGGCGAGCGCGGGCTGGATTTCTGAGGTGGTTGCGCAGTTGGTGGCGAGCCGCTTGGCCAGCTTGGTGACGACCGCTTGTACACCCGTGGATCCTGTGACGGCGGAGCGGAAGGAAAGGTGTCAGGCCGAGGTGATGGTGAAGACTTGTACCTGGGCTGATCCTGCTCAAAGGGTTGATCCCACCTCCTTGGTTGATCGGTCACCTTCGGATACTGACGTGGTTGTGGACGAGGCTGCATCCGCTGCCACAATTCAGGCGAGGGCTTTTCCGAGCGAGACCTCGGTTCGTATTGCGGTGACTCGCTCTTGGGAGCACGTTGCGAAGTTGGCGCGTTGTACTTGTCATCACGACCGGGCCGAACCTGGGGCGCACCCGTGCGAGGCGCATTGTATTTTTCATCACGACCTGCCTCTGTGGACGTGCCAACGCCCGGATACTCGCCTCGAATGATTGGGCTGTGCTTCTCATGATTGCCATCCATTCGCGGTGTCAGGCCAGCCTTCGGATTA
Source organism: Blastocatellia bacterium (assembly GCA_025054955.1). Taxonomy (NCBI): domain Bacteria; kingdom Pseudomonadati; phylum Acidobacteriota; class Blastocatellia; species Blastocatellia bacterium. Next base: position 109,838 of record JANWZE010000112.1, read on the forward strand.
TGCTCGTCGCGCATTTGCCCCTTGAACGAGCCCCGAATCGGTTCAGGCAAAGCCTTCTCGCCATCCGTTCGCGGCGTTAGGCCGGCTTTCGGATTATACTCGTCGCGCATTTGCCCCTTGAATGGGTTTCGGCTTGGGTCGGGCAACGTGCGTTCTTTGAACGGAGTCGCAACGTCTACCCGACCTGACGAGCGCAGCTCGCCGATCGGCTGAGGCTTTACGCCAAGCTGGCTCAGCTTCAAGCGAGTCAGATTGAATTTACCAATGCGTGACTCGCCAGCCAGTTGCTCACCGCCAACCTGCTCGCCGCCCGGCGCGCCGCCCGGTCCGGGATTGAAGATGTGATCCTTCTCAATTATCAAGTTCGTCATCGGGTCCGTGCCGCTGATGGCCTCACCGTACTGCTCATAAGGGATACGCACATCGCCAATATCCGAGTAGCCAATCGAACCGGATGGCACAAACACCCACGAGCGATCAATCACAACGACCGATGGACAAGCGCCGCCATAGAAGAAACTGTAGCCAGGCGGCAACGGAGCCCAACCAATATAATGCGGGCCGTAGCGCCACGTGACCCACGCCGGCGCCCATACGTATCCGGGAACCCACACCCAGCCATAGATCGGTAATAGCGTCCACGCGCCGTAGTGGTAGGGAATCCAACCAAAATCGTCATAGGACACCCACGTCCAGCCGAACTCAGTATAAACCCAGTAGCCGTTGCTGTAGGGTTGCCAGTACCGGCCAACGCCGACAGGATACCAGACCTGACCATATCGAGGTACATAAATCCAGCGTCCGTATGGACGCAATCGGTGATAGAAAAAGTCGAAGCTGATGCGGAAACCCCAATCAGCTTGGACCGGTTCGGTCAAATTCAGTGCCGGACTGCCTCCCATGAGAAGCGTCAACGCCAGTGTTAATCCTATAATCCGCTTCGTTAATCCTATAATCTGCTTCATTTTTCCGACCTCCCTTCCATTTCATTCTTCGGGGGCTATCCACATTATAGAGCAATCTCTATGCCACAGGCACGAAGTATCAGCGTGACTCATCATCAATCACATCCGCATCGTTCCTCTCAGTCTGCTCTTCGCACAATTGCTAAGCGTTAAATGATTTCTGAAGTTTGCCACAAACACCAAGTTATTCGGCGCGATTTGAACGAAGCATGAATGTCTGATTTCCGGGATTCATCAGATATGGCTCATACACGATTTGGTGAATGAGATGGCCCATATAGAGCGGGAGTCTATACCGGCAACGGTGTCGGCGTTGGCAAGTGTCTCCGCAGAAGCAAGGCATCGGCAAACGGAGACTCTGAGAATGCCACTCAACCCAACCAAAACTTGAACCGAGTGAGCTACAGCAGCAATGGCAGCAAATGCCCACAAGAAGGCAACCACACGTGCAATGCCTGGGCTGAAGTGTGGCGTTTTGAGCCAAACAAGCTGCAGGTGCGGCGGCAGCCGCTCACCAGATGGTAACCAGACGTGCAACGTTTGGGCGAGGCTCATCCCCAAGCCCCGTGCGCCTTTGAAGAGGCGCAAGATTCATCACAGCTTCTGTAAGGCTGGTTGGGTGTCCCTCGGTTCACTGCGCCTCTGGCGTCTTGCTAGCTGCGCCGATGGCGCGAAACTATTGCCGACACGCGACCCCCTGATGAGACAAATGGCTTTGAAAAATGGAGCCGCCGAGCTGTGTAAACCGCCAACCATCGTAGTGGGCGTGCGACCCACTATCGGGGCGAAGCCCGGCAGAGCCGCCGAGCTGTGCAAATCACCGAGCACCGCAGTGGCCTCGCGAGTAACGCCCCACTCGGCGCAGTAGCCCTGCTCGCCCTGTTTGATGTCTATCGTGACGGAACGCCGAGAGCAGCTTCTCTTGGCTGCCCGTCCATCCTGTGCCAATTCGCTTCTTGCTTGTGGGGCGCTCGTCTCCCGATTGGGATAATCGTTTTTGATGAGCTGCCTGAACGAGCACGATCTAGAGTGTCGGTTGCAAGCAACAGGAGATGAAAGGACGATTGATTCGCTATCTGATTATCTCACTGCTGTTTCATTGAATCAGCCGGAACAGTTACATGGGGCGATTCAGACTGAGTGAATGACGGCAAACAAAACTGTCCCGCAGCAGAGACACATCGAGCCATCCGCACCAGCAGTCGCTCTTTGTCTCTCAACCTGTTGCTTGCGGCTCGCTTAGCAGCAGCGGAGTACAGCAGCACCCAGTCCGTTATGCTCTGGCACGATGGTTGCTCAGAGGTTGGAGGGAGCAATAAAATGGCAAGCCAGTATCACCAGATTGATCAACACCGTTGGCTAGAACCGATGCGTGTAGATCACAACGGAGGCGTCGGCGGGCTTTTAAGCTACGGACTCATGCCCAATTCATATTTCTCTTCATAGTGCCCCTTACCCTCCTATCATACCGGCTACCACTCAAGCCCCCTTCCTTACACGCGGGCTCGCATGGGTCACCAAGCGAGCCCGTCCCTTTTTATCCGAAGCGCATTGAGCCACGACATCTGCTCTGTCTTCAATAGCGATGTGCATCTGTGATCAGTTTGTCCGGTTGTCCACTCACTACCTGCACCAGTGAGGTGCGCGCCAGCCGATTGTCGCCGGCACGCGACAGCCTGCTCACAACCTCCCCAAGCCTAACTTCAAGTTTCTCATCAGTTGCTGCCATCACCCCCAGTCTGAGCCTTGCGCCCGTCTCACCGACAGCACCCTCTCCTGCCAGATTCGTCCTTCGTCAACGACAATACTCAGCAAGGTAAGTGAGTCCATCCATCCATCCGCCCCAATGCGCTATCTGCTTGAAAGTGGCTGAACTTGCTCGTGCGCTCGGTGTTCTGCCTGTTGTTACCCGCCTTCTGGCACAGTGCTTGCTCACGCTTTAGACGGATGCAGTTATGAAGATGACTAGAGGCGATACATAGTCAAGTTTGTTTAGCCCCGACGGCGGATGGATGTTAAACCGGGCTCTTCTACTCGCCGTCGGGTGCTTCCTTTCTCACGGTTGTCTTGTCCCTTGCCTGATTTCATCACCCGCTGCACGCTCAGGCGTTCCGCTGATCAAGCACGGCCTGGCGCCTCATTATGAACATGCCTCTGGAAACACTGACAACAACTTCGCATGGACGGAGAAGAACAACGCCTGCTACTTCACAGGCTCCTGGTCACGTCTAAGAAATCAACCAGCAGAAACCTACCTCAAAGAAATCGGCTATCGCACCGGTACGTCACTGAGTTGACTTCGCTGATACTCAGCGTATTTGGCTAGGGTGATTTGAACAACATTCTCGACAGTAAAGCCGAATTCTTTCGCCAGGTCATTCATCGGCGCTGATGCGCCGAAGCGATCCAAGCCGATTTCATATCCATACGAGCCGGTGTAGCGCTTCCATCCGTGCGTCGAGCCGGCTTCCAGCGAGATGCGGAACCGCGCCTGTGGAGGCAAAATCTTATTGCGGTAGGCCTCAGGTTGTTCTTCAAATAATTCCCACGAAGGCAAATTGACGACGCGGACCTTGAAGCCTTCCAGGCGTTCGGCGGCTTGCAACGCCAGATGCACTTCCGAGCCTGTGGCAATGTAGATGATGTCGGGCAGCTCATCTTCAGCACCATACAGAATGTAGCCGCCGGCACGCAAATTCTCCGCGCTGGGATAACGCTGTCGGTCAAGTACGGGCAGCGCCTGACGCGAAAGAATGATCGCCGTCGGGCGGTGTTGTTCAAGAGCAACCTGCACGGCTGTGACTGTCTCCGTAGCATCAGCCGGGCGAATCACTACGAAATCAGGGATGGCTCGTAACGCGCTGAGGTGTTCAATTGGCTGGTGAGTCGGCCCATCTTCCCCCAGGAAAATAGAATCGTGAGTAAATTCGTGAATGACTCGCAGCTTTTGCAGCGCTGCCATTCGCAACGCCGCACGCTCGTAGTCGGAGAAGACAAGAAATGTCGCGCCAAATGGAATCAATCCGCCGTGCAGCGCCAATCCATTGCAAATTGCTCCCATGGGAAATTCGCGCACACCGAAGATAAGGCAGCGTCCGGCAGGCGTCGTCCGACTGAACTGACCGACAGCGCGGCGGAACCCAGCAGTCATATTGGATGGCTCCAGATCAGCCGAACCACCGACTAAGCCCGGCACTTGGTGAGCCAACTCGGTCAGCACATCACCAAAGGCTACGCGCGTAGCCAACTTATCCTTGCCGGTGCAATCGGGATACCGCAAGTCAGGGGGAATCTCGCCGCTGAGCATCTGCTGCCAGCGACGGCCATCTTCCGGGCGCTCTCGCATAAATGTTTCCACCCGCTCCTTCCATGCTTGTTGCCTCTGGCGCAACTCAGCATGCCGGGCGCGCATGTGGGTAACCACCGATGGCGGCAGATAAAACGTTTGGTCCGGCGGCAAGCCTAATTTAATTTTGGTGGCACGAATTTCATCGGGCGGCAGTGGTTCGCCGTGCGTCTTTTCACTGCCTTCCATCGTGGCGCAGCCCCGGGCAATCGTCGTGTGCCCGATGATCAGCGATGGGCGATCGGTTACCTCACGCGCATTGATGATGGCTTGACGGATTTCATCATGATTGTGACCGTCAATCTCCTGAACATGCCACTGGAATCCTTCAAATACCTTGGCGAAATCCTCGCTTGAGGCGTGCTCGGTGGGGCCGGATAGTTGAATCCGGTTCTTGTCATAAAAGACGATCAGCCGACCAACGCCCAAGTGGCCGACCAAGGAAGCCGTAGCCAGTGTGATCGGTTCTTGAAGGTCACCGTCGCTGGCAATGACGTAGGTGAAATGGTTGACGAGGTCTTGGCCGAAGGTCGCTCGCAGAATCGCCTCGCCAATGGCCATGCCGGCGGCCATGCCGAAGCCTTGACCAAGAGGTCCCGTTGTTGCCTCAACGCCCGGCGTCAATTCACGCTCTGGATGGCCCGGCGTGCGACTATGAAGTTGACGAAATTGCTTCAAGTCCGACATGTCCAAATAGCCTATGAGCATCAACAACGTGTACAACAGCACGGACTCATGACCTGCCGACAGAACAAACCGATCTCGATCAAACCACAACGGATCATCGGGGCTGTAATTATAGAACTCGCGGAACAAAACATAGGCGAAATCAGCCGAGGACATCGGCCCGCCCGTGTGTCCTGAATTCGCCTTGCGCACTGCATCCATGATCAATCCTTTGATGACGTTGACGCAGTATTGATCCATCTCAGGTGTTGTTGCGACTGCATCAATCCCACGGTCTGGCGCTGTTGCTGGTGTGTGTTGATGATTCATCCATTCCTCCTCACCGTAAGCTCAGTTTCAAGTGATCGTCATCGCGCGTTAGGTTTTCCATTCGCGCGTTAGCAAAATTCCTCCTCACCATAAGCTCAGTCTCACGTGATCATCGAACTTTTCAAAAATGCTGCTGACTAACTGCGTCTGGTTTTGTTTGTTGATTGGTTTGACAGGCAATCGCCCGCTCTGAGTAACTCGATGACGCAGGACAGTGATCTGCCAAAATGCTGCCATCATATTAAGCGCCAGCCCATGATAGCTCTTCAGCCCGGAGCAATGCACCCTCAGATCATTGATGTGACACGTCTCATGGGCAGCTTTCCGTTGTTTGAGACATGCCTGATCAGTTTGCAATTTCATCCTCCCTGATCTCGTTGTTGCCAAGCTCAACACGACATGTTTGCTGATGGCCGGGGTAGTATAGCATCAGCCGGTCATTGATACTACCGCATCCTTTGCTGAAACTTGCTGAGACCAACAAGCTCTGCACAGCAGGAAAAAGGCTTGTTTGCTATAATCCGGTCGGGACGGGTTTAAGCACATGAGCTTCTGCCGACGAACGAAATTGACCAAGAATGGGCACAGGGCAATGAGATGTCCCGGGGTCGTGAGCAACGGTTCAAGACTGATGAAGGTCCGACAGCTATTCGCAGCCTTTTGGATGCTGATGGTGCTGACAGCTCTCTGCTCTGTCGTGGAGGGAAAACCTTTGGGGACCGCCCAAGACTCTGGACACGTCGCCGGCACAGTGTTGACTTGGGATGATCGCGTCGTGGTCCACGCTCGGATCACTCTTATCCAACTGCATGGTCGCGTCGAACGGCAGGTTCACACCGATGCTGAGGGACGCTTCAGTTTTTCTGAGTTGCCACCCGGCGAGTACACGTTGCGCGTTGAGTTGGAAGGGTTCATCAGCGTCAGCCACACAATCGCGGTGATGCCCGGCCAGACAACATCGTTGAACGTATCACTCACGCTGGCGCCGCTGACCGAGACAATGACGGTCACGGCGACATTGGCTGAACAAAGACTCGGCGACATCCCAACGATGATCTCAGTGCTGACCCGCGATGAAATCAAACGCTCGGCCGGGCTGACGCTCGACGATGTGCTCAAACAAGTTCCCAGCTTCAGTCTCTTCCGCCGCACCAGCAGCCTGGTCTCTCAGCCGACAACGCAGGGCGTTTCGCTGCGCGGCATTGGGGCCAGCGGCGCCAGTCGCACAGTTGTTTTGCTCGATGGCGTGCCCCACAATGATCCATTCGGCAATTGGGTCTACTGGAGCAAGATTCCACAATCACAGATTGAGTCCATTGAAATCGCTGATGGCGGTCTTTCCAGTCTCTACGGAAGTTCAGCGATGGCCGGCGTGATTAACATCATAACCCGACGCCCGCAACGGCGGAGCTTCACGCTCAAAGCACAAGGTGGAACGCTTAAGACAGGCGATCTGGATCTTGCAGCCAGCCACACGTTCGGACCGTTGGCTGTGTCTGTGGGCGGCAGGCTGTTTCGCACGGATGGCTACCATCTGATCCGCGCCCAGGAGCGCGGACCGGTTGACATCAAAGCCAACTCGCGACATCAGATGGGTCACTGGCGCGTGCAGTACACGCCGCTTCCGCATCTCACCATCTTTCACGCCGGTCGGTTTTTCAACGAGAACCGCGACAACGGAACACGATTGCAAACCAACGCCTCGCGCGAAACCTACCTGGGCGGCGGCTTGCGCGCTACAACCAGCGATGGCAGCGAATGGCAAGCTACTCTCTATTCACACATCAGCACGTTCAAGGCTGGCTTCAGCGCCATCGTCCCCACTCGCGCTTCTGAATCGCTGACGTTGCTGCAAGATGTGCCGTATCGGGATGTCGGCGGCAACGTTCAATGGTTCCCCCGGTTCGCCGATCAACACCGGCTCACCATTGGCGCCGATACCCGCTGGATCAAAGCTGAAAGCAAGGAGGACGTGTTCACCAACAACGTCAACAGCCGTGACCGCATCATTCGCGGCAAACAACTCTATGCCGGATTTTTTGCGCACGACTTCATGAGGCTACATCAGCGGTTCGTGCTGACGCTCGGCGCACGCATTGATTACTGGCGCAACTTTGAAGCCTCTCGCCAAGAGATCGTCACTTCAACCGAGGCGCAAACGGTCACGCTGTTTCCCGATACCTCAGAGATCACCGTCACACCCCGAGCCGGCATCCTCTACCACGTCACCGATCACCTGGCCGTCAGAGGCGCATTCTATCAGGGGTTTCGTGCCCCGACGCTGAACGAGCTGTACCGCCCATTCCGAGTGGGCAATGTCAACACAGAAGGGAATCCCGACCTGGGCCCAGAGCGACTCACCGGCGGCGAAGTCGGCTTTAATCACATCATCACGCGCAGTCTGCTCTGGCGCGTCACCGGTTTCTGGAATCGGGTGAAAGACCCGATTTCCAACGTCACCATTTCCGTCACGCCAGCCCTCATCACCCGTCAGCGACAAAACCTCGGACGCGCACGCGTGCGCGGCATAGACGCCGAATGTCAGTACCGCTTCACTTCGCAATGGAACCTGCGCGCTCATTACTTGTTCAGCGAAGCCACCGTTGAGCAATTCCCGGCGGATCGGACGCTGGAAGGAAAATTCCTTCAACAAGTCCCTCGTCATCGGGCTGTAATGGCGCTTGATTATTTGAATCCGCGCATCGTGAATCTGCGCCTCCAAGCTCGGTTTGATGGCTTGCGATTCGACGATGATCTGAACGGATTCAAACTCGGAAGTTTCTTGGTCGCCGACCTAACTGCGTCGCGGTCGCTGGGCGAGTGCTGCGAACTATTCCTCGCTATAGAAAATCTGTTTGACCGTCAATACACTGTGCAAGCAACACCAGTGCAAGCGCGCGGTACACCGAGGCTGCTGAGTGGCGGCGTCCGCTTGCATCTGTTTCCTCGATAGAACCGGCTGTGATACAATGCAGGCCGGAGAAATTGAGAACATGCCGGGAGAATTGACACCTCAAGAGCGAAAAGAAATCCTTGGCACGCTCACTCGCGCGTTTGATGATACGTCTGCCGAGGTGTTAATAGATGCTATGGATCGCGTCGCGGCGCACCGTGCTCAGGCGATTATTCTCGAGGGTTTCCAAGAGTTGAAAGCGATCATTGCGACCCTCGCTCAGGCTCAAGCCCGCACTGAGCAGGCTCTGAACGAGCTATCTCAGGCTCAAGCTCGCACTGAGCAGCGCCTGGAAGAGCTATTTCAGGCTCAAGCCCGCAGCGAAGCGCGTATTGATCGCTTAGAAGCGGCTATGCAGCGATTGGCCGAAGCTCAAGCCCGCACTGAGCAACGCGTCGAAGAGCTGGCTGAGGCTCAAGCGCGCACTGAGCAGGCATTGCAACAACTGGCACGTCAGGTAGGGGGCTTGAGCGAAACGGTTGGCGGCGACATTGAAGACATCGCCTACATTGTGCTTCACGATGTGTTGGCGCGAGAGTTTGGCTGGGAAGTTGGTTTACTGGAGCGTTCCTGGCAACAATGGGACGGCGAATTGGAGGAAGTCAACATTTTTGGCCAAGCGCGTGATCCAGCCCGTCCTGATTTGCCGATCTGGATTATCGGTGAAGCCAAACACAATCTGACTATGCGTGAGGTGGAACGCTTCGCCAAGCAAGTGGAGCGAGCGCGGAAACACCTGGAAGGTCTCTTATTTCCTGTGGCGTTTTGCTATCGGGCGCGCCCAGAAGTGCAAGCTCGGCTGCGAGAGTTACAGATTCGGCTCGTCTTCTCCTATGGCCGCTTGGTTTGACGGTTCGCTCGTTTGTCTTTCCACGATTTTTTCCGGGTCGGTAAGGGGGCTGGCAAGGTTGTTTGGGCGTAACTCTCACCTTTAGGATCTTGCGTCAAAAACGTTACATCTTGCCAGCTCAACGCGACTGAGCGGCACAAGTTCAGGATTGCGCGTCCTGCGCACGAGCGATATGATTGGGGCCATGGCGGCAATCAAGCAACATGTGATCGGGGCAAATCTCACAGTCAAGCGGATGACCGTCAAAGATGTGCATCGGTGTTGGGAGTTAGACCGGCGCTGTTTCACCGACGGGGAAGCCTACGATCTGGATACGTTTCATTATTTGCTGACGAATCCTGACGCCGTGACCAGAAAAGTTGAGCACCAGGCTGACATGATGATCGGCTTTGCTATCGGCATGATCGAACCTGGCGCCGTCGGACACGTGATCTCGGTTGCTGTCGCCCCGGAATGGCGTCGCCGCGGTATTGGCACATTGTTAATGGCGGAAATCGAACGCGATTTCATCAGGCGGAATGCGACGATTGCCCGGCTAGAAGTCCGCGTAGCCAATGTGATTGCTCAGCAGCTTTATCTGCGGCTCGATTACGTCATCACCCAGCAGATTCCCAATTATTACTCCAACGGAGATGACGCACTCGTGATGGTCAAATCGCTACCTCAGCGTCGGTCATTCTGGCGATTGATATACTGATGTTGATCAACCGCAGGATCGCCTCGAACGAGCTGATAAGCGGTTGACCTGATTGCAAACTCACATTTGACATGCAAAAGAAGCAAGCTCCATCAGCTTGGTTAAACCGAAATAAAACTTCGATCACACACGGAGGATTGACCATGGCACGACGCGGTCTGGTTGTTGCTCTATACATCATTTTGATGAATGCATGCAGCGCCGGTGAGCCGTTCGCCACAGATCATGCCGCACTGTCGGAGACGCTGATGGAGCGAGCCCGGCGCGTTCACCAACAAGCGATTGTGATTGACGCGCATTCGGATACAACATCCATCATACTAGACAAGGGATTCGATCTGGGTCTTCGTTCAGACCAAGGCCACATGGACTTGGTTCGCATGAAAGAAGGGGGACTGGATGCTCAATTCTTCTCCATTTACGTGGCAGCGCGTTACGCCAACAAGGGCGCGGCGCGGCGCGCGCTGGACATGATCGGGGCGCTTGACCGTCAACTGGCCAAGTATCAGGACAAGGTCGCGCTGGCCACGTCTGTGGCTGATATTCGCCGGTTGCACGTGGAAGGAAAAATCGCGGCGCTCATGGGCATTGAAGGTGGGCATGCGATTGAAGACAGCCTGGACACGCTGGAGATGTTTTATCGAAAAGGAATTCGCTACATGACGCTGACTCACTCGAACACCAATAACTGGGCTGATGCTACAGGCGCGACACCGCGTTGGGGCGGCCTGAACGAGCTCGGACGCCAGGTCGTGCGTCGGATGAACCAGCTTGGCATGATCGTGGATGTCTCCCACGTTTCCGACGAAACGTTCTGGGACGTGTTGGAAGTTTCCAGCGCCCCTGTGATGGCTTCGCACTCCTCCTGTCGCGCGCTGACGCCGATTCCGCGTAACATGAGCGACGAGATGATTCGAGCATTGGCCAACAAAGGTGGCGTCATCATGATCAATTTTGGCTCCGCGTTTGTGAATGCGCGACATGCCGAGCGAGCCACTCAGGTGATGAGCATCCTCAGACGAAAGTATGGCGGCGATTTCTCACGCTGGAACGAAGTGGAGCGTGAATTAAACCGCAAGGACCCATTGCCGCCGGCTACGCTTGAGGATATTGTGGCGCACATCGAACATGTGGTGAAGCTCGTTGGCGTGGATTATGTAGGACTCGGCTCCGATTTCGATGGCGTGCCGAGTTTGCCGCAAGGCATGGAAGATTGCACGAAGCTACCTTCGATCACTTACGAACTACTCAAACGCGGCTACTCCGAGCAAGATGTGATGAAGATCCTGGGGGAGAACTTCCTGCGCGTGTTTCAAGCCGTTGAGCAAGTGGCCGCGCGGTCGCCGCAGTGAGACATGCTGAATGCTGTTGAGGACGAGTCATTGATCATCCCAAGGCCACAATGATTGTACCTATTGCGAAACGTGGATTGGCACGTTTGCATTCTGTAGCCATCTCTCCGTGATCAATGAACCTCTTTCAAAAGACAACGGGTGTTAGTTCTTTTTGCGTTCGAGGAATTGCTGAATGCCCTGCTGGAGGTCATCAGTCATACGGGCGATGGTATTGATTTCCGCGCCGGTCTGCATAGCCAGCTCGAATGTCATCCCGTCAATGCGATAGAGCAGCCGTTTCGTTAATGCCATGGCCGACGCGCTGTTTTGATCCAACGCGCTGAGAAATGTCTCAGCGCGCGCATCGAACTCATCGTCTGGGTAGACATGATTGATCAAGCCGATGCGTTCAGCTTCGTGTGCGCCGATGGTCTGGCCGCCGACGACCAGTTCAAAGGCGCGCTTCTCTGACACGTTGCGACGCAGCAATGCTGTCACAATGGCCGGCACGAATCCAATCTTGACCTCAGCGTAGCCAAACTGAGCCGTCTCGCTGGCCAACACCAGATCACACGCTGTTGCGAGCCCGCAGCCGCCAGCCAATGCACGCCCGCGAACGAGCGCCACAATTGGCTTGGGCAGATAGCGCATCGAGGTGAGCACGTGAACCATGCGGGTGGCATCCTCCAAGTTCTCCAGGATGGACGCCTGGCGGATTTTCTGGAGCGCCGTTAGGTCTAATCCCGAACAAAAATCTTGGCCGGCTCCCGTCAACACAACAACACGAACCTCTTTATCGTTGCCGGCCTGCGCAAACGCGCTGCTCAACTCATCAAGCATGAGCGCGTCCAATGCGTTTCGTTTCTCAGGCCGGTTCAGCGTGATGTAAGCCAGAGACCCTTTGACCTCGTAAAGAATGCGTTCGTAGCTCATCCTGTTCCCCTCTCCTCTTAACGCCAATCCCAGTAGAGAATCCGTTCGGAGGTCATATTGTTCCCTTCCGGTCTTATACCAGTCCCAGTTGACTGGCTGTGGCATCATCAACGTCAATGTACATGCGGAGCAGTGCTGTGCTTAGCGTTTTGCCTTGTGCATCGGTGCGAAGCGAGATCGTACCGCCGCCGCCGAGGGCGTGGTGCAACAGGAAATTCAGCGCATGGAGGTTAGGCAGCTCGAAGCGTTCCACCTCACCTTGGCAAATTCCTTGGAAGTGTTGCTTGACCCGTTCTGCTGTCACATGTTCAACCAGCAGGGGATAGTACTCCGGACGATAGGCGATCAGGCCGATATTGGCCGTATCGCCTTTATCACCGGAACGGGCGTGAGCTAGTTTGAGCAGTTGAATCTTGGCCATAACACGATCAGCTCTTCCGGCAGCGCGACAGCGCAACTCGGCCTATGCGACGAGCCGCTCGTTGGCACGAGCAGGAAGTGTTGGTGCAAGGTGTTTCTTGTTCGGCCCATTCTCAAGCTATAGCTATGCTGTTGCCGCTGTGGTCAGGACTGGCGGATTTCAATCGAAGGCTCGACCTGGGATTTGGGCAGCAACGCAGGCCAGTAAGCGACGATCTCCTGTACGTGAGGACGACCGCCAGCAAAGCCCGTCGCCGTGGGCGGGCCGGTCAGGATCAGCGGCGCGATCTCTCGTGTAAACCGATCCACTGCCTGCCGGTTCTCGCTCCTAACACTGATGCGCAATTCGACTTCTGCCAGGTCTGGCGACGGATCGGCTGCCAGCGGACCATGACAAGCGTTGACGCCCACGAACTCCGTGAGAATTTCGTCAAACGTCAGTCCCAATCGCTCCAGTCGCGCGCGAATGATTTGGTCGGCGGCTTTGGCTTTGGCGTAAGCGTCCGGCCAAGAGTAGACCATTGTGCCGACGGCTTTATAGCCGTAGTGATAACTGATCGAGACTTTATAAAACGGCGTTGCCGGCTGCCCCCGAATGCCGAACACACGAACGCGATCGTCGCCGACCTGCTCAAGTTGAATGCTGGTGAAGTCGGCAATGCAATCCGGCGTGATATACTGGCGCGGATCGCCGATTTCATAAACCAGTTGTTCTGTCACGGTGGCCACGGTGACGCGCCCACCTGTGCCTTCGTGCTTGGTAATGACAAACGAACCATCTTCGTAGGCTTCAACAATCGGAAAACCGACATCTGCCAGATCAGGAATGGATGCCCAATCCACCTGACAGTTGCCGCCTGTGCATTGAGCGCCGCATTCGACGATGTGGCCGGCAACAGTTCCTGCCGCCAGTTTGTCCCAATCGTCGAGCGCCCAGCCAAAGCGGTGAATCATCGGCGCCAGTGTCAGACCGGTGTCTGTGCAACGGCCTGTCACAATGATCTGCGCGCCGCGTTCTAATGCTTGGACAATCGGCGCAGCGCCGAAATAGACGTTGGCGCTTTGAATCCGGTCTCGAATCTGCGCGAGCGGCCGACCGGTGTCCATGTCGTTCAACTCATAGCCAGCAGCCATCAACTCATCGAGCCGGTGCATGATGTCGTCGCCAGCGACGATCCCTACTTTCACGCCTTGAAGGCCGAGTTGACGCGCAACCGTGATAATCGCCTCAGCGCAAGCATGCGGGTTGACGCCGCCGGCATTGGAAATAACCTTGATCTGACGTTCGACGCACGTCGGCAAAATCCTTTCCATGAGCGAGACAAAATCAGTTGCATAACCGAGCTGCGGATCGCGAGCGCGTTGCTTCTGCATGATTGACATGGTGACTTCTGCCAGATAATCAAGCGTCAACACATCAATCGGGCCGCCTTCGACCTGTCTGACAGGCGCCTCGCGCCAATCGCCCCAGAAGCCTTGTCCATTAGCAATCCGAATCATTGCTCGCTCATCCATCTGATGTGCTCATCTTCGATCGCAACCCGCTTAATCGCGCGTGACCATCATCACCGCCGCGTTCACGTTCGATGGCCAGCACCGACCTGTCTCGGTCCGGACCGGTGATGATTTTATTGTATCGCCACTGACTAAGCCACAGCACACAGCGCCGGAGATGTCTCGGTCCGGACCGGTGATGATAGGCCAGCCGGCGGCAGCCAAGCTTATTGTTGTTCGCCCATGGCCGACATGCTGAGTTTCTTGTAATCGGCTGGCACGGTGAACAGGGCATCGTCCAACTTTTTCCGCTCGATCTTGGTGGCTTCCATGGTCATTGTGACCTTGCCGCCTTCAGTTGCTGTGATCTTCAACGGAAACGCGCCGCCCGACAAGAACTTGACCCATTCGGGATGAGCTGCGGCAGCCGCCAGCATCTTCGGACTGAACATGAGATTCTTCATCGGGCCGAAGCCGCCTATCTTGCTGCCCGTGCCAAAATAACCGAGTCCCTTGGCGACACACATGTCAATCTCTTGCTGGTCGCCCATGAGCCAGTGCTCACACTGATAGCCGGCGATTGTCTCGGTCTTACCCGTTGGTGTGAGCTTAGGAAACTCGAACTCTTTACTCTCTTGATCCGCAGCGCCCATTTGTTCGGCCATCTTTCTCATCTCTTCGAGGTTCATGGTCACGTACATTTTCTGTTGCGGAATGAGCGTGGTCATTTCCCCTTTGGCCATGTCCATGAGCATCACAGCCTGAGCCTCAGGCACATCGCCCATATTCGTCTCCATACGAGTCCGCTCGCCTTTCAGATAAAACGTCATGCCCATCGGTTGTGCTCTGTCAGGAGTGCTCAGTTTCATCTCGACCAGCCCTTCAAATTCGCCTGCGCCTTCAATGGCATGTTTGACAGCCGATGTCACTGCTGATGTGGTAGACGGCGCGCCAGAGTCCGTTTGCTGATCGCTCTTGCAAGCACTGGCAAATGCCGCTGTCATGATGAGAACGATGAATAAGCAGACCGTCCGCAGCAGATGAGTCGCGGGCGTATAGTCAATCGCGCGTTGTTGAAGCATGAGAATTCTCCTTTTCGCGGTAATTCAAATACACAGCGACGTGATTATATCCGGTGAGTCTTCGTTCGACAAACGTAACATGGGCCTCGCCGCTCGTTAACCGGTCAGCCGTTAACGAGCGGAAGCAGGCGCAAACGATCCGAGCGGCAACGGTGCCGCGGAACTATTCACACAACGACGACAGTCGTCCGGCAACTCAACATGAAACACAAAGGCACCAAGTATCACAGAGTCTCTCCCCTTTGTTTGCCTGCTCAGAAAAAGTGGCACAGGCGTTTCTGCCTGTGCGCCATTATCATGATCTGTGGCGTGCGGAGCTGATGGGCGATTCCTGACTTTTTCTTGGAGTGTGCCGGCAGAGCGAAGCGGCGACGGCGCTTTGTCACTTGAAAATGAACACTTTCATGCTTCGTGGTGAACGTAAGTTCATGGACGACTCCCTTAAAAATAACCATTTTCATCCTTCGTGGCGAGCTGTTGCATATAGGCGATTCTCTTGTAGCTTCGGCCGCTCATCTTTCGCAGTGATCATGCTGCTCATGAACGTTGCTTTTTACGGCTTGGCCTGATCCCATAGCTCCCGCAATCGGGCGTCGCGGCCACACCCGTAGCGATAGGATTTGTACCTCACGGGGTTTTTCTTATAAAAATCCTGGTGATACTCCTCAGCCGGATAAAAAGTCGTTGCAGGAACAATCTCGGTATAAATGTTCTTGAATCGCTGGCTCAACTTCTGTTTGGATTCTTCGGCCAGTCGCTTTTGTTCTTGATCGTGATAGAAAATTGCTGAGCGGTATTGCTTGCCCACATCGCAAAACTGCCGGTCTTTCACTGTCGGATCAATGTTACGCCAGAATACATCGAGCAACTCAGCATAGCTGATTTTTGTTGGATCGTAGAGAATCTCGACGGCCTCAGCATGGCCAGTATGACCGGCTGAAACTTCCTCGTAGGTTGGGTTTTTCTTAAACCCGCCGGTATAACCGGACTTGACCTCAACCACGCCATCCAATTGTTCAAATGGCGGCTCCATGCACCAGAAACATCCACCAGCGAAGGTCGCTTTGGCAAGCGGCTTGCCGCTGGCTAAGGCTTGTTTGCGAGCCTGCTCCAGGTGGTTGTTTGTAGATGTCGAATAACTATAGACGACCAATGCGCCCAGCAGGGCAAGTCCAAGAGCGAGATACAGTTTTTTCATAGCCAATTCCTCAGCTCAATGAGATATCCAATAAACACGCGTCATACCGAGCCGAACATTCTTTCAGGCTTGCAGGCGCAGCGACCGGCGACGGAACCAACCCGTCAGGCTCAACCGCATGCGCGTTGCCGGCAACACTTCATGGTAAATCGTGTCGCTGCGAAACACAACCAATGTGCCGGCCTGTGGCAATACATCCACGAATCGCTGCGGCTCGTCTTGGCACGGGTAGAGTCGCAAGGCGCCGCCAGCAGCCTCAGGCCAATCAATGTTCAAATAAAGCGATGTCGAAATGAGACGCGCATCGTCGGTGCGAAACCGATCCAGATGCTTTCGGTAAAACGCTCCCGGCGGATAGACTGCATAATGTGCCTCCAGTTCCCTCAATCCCACAAACAACGCCTGATTCAACGCCTCTTTTAATTGTTCCATCTTCATCCAGTACGATGTTTGCGCCGGCGTCAACGCATGTTCGTCCAGCCATCGGATGAAATCTCCGCGAATCTCTGAACGAACCTGTCTCTGTGCGTCTCGTCCGATTGCTGCTTGTAGGAAAAGACCGTTGCGCCACCCGTGCCAGGCCTCGCAGGCCAGGGCTTCAATCTCGGCCATCGAGAAAAGCTCGCGGCTGACTGCCCAATGCTGCTCGGCAAGTTGGTCTATGAGGGGAGCGAATAACCCCACCGGTGTTGAGCCTCCCTGATAGGATATTGCTACCCGGACGCAGGCTCGGTTTTTTGAAGACTCTTGAGCCACTCCCAGTACCCCATCACCGCCATGACAAACAAGATTACGTACAATGTCGCTGAAGGGAGCATCGCTTGACTCACAAACATGCCGACATAGACGACGTTGACCCCGATCCAAAACAGCCAGTTTTCAAGATATTTCTTGGCCAGCATCCACTGCGCAACGAGGCTGAACGCAGTGGCTGCCGAATCCCAATAAGGCAGTGCTGCGTCCGTGCGCCATTTCAGAAACGTTCCTAACACAACAGTCCCGACCAAGCCAAGCCCTGCGCATATCGTCAATTGACGATCACCGACACGGCGCACCGGCAATTTCGTATGTCCCTCGCCGCCATAGAGCCATTGATACCACCCATAGAACTGCAATGCCAGATAGACGGCTTGTAAGCCCATATTGGCGTAGAGTTGCGCTCGCCAGAAGACATATCCATAGAGCGTCACCGCCACAGCGCCAACCGGCCAACACCAGATGCTACGCGCCACAACCAGCGCCACGTTCAACAGCACAAGCAGGGCAGCGATGATTTCCAGTCGGCTCATAATCGTGCGATAGTCAACCTCACGGATTGGGCAACGCGCGTCAGCCAGGCGCTATCGTTGATGAAACAACAATAGCGGGCCGGCCATATAGGATTTTGCGTGTAATGACACTCAAGCTCACCGGTGCATAACACTAATTAGGCAACCGGCTCCATAGGATTTTGCATGTAATGACACCCTGACTCTCTGACCAACTCCAGGGGCATCGCCATTGACGTCGCGCCGGTGTGATGAAGGCTCCCGAACACCTGCTAGACCGCGCTCCTCATACGATTGATTGCAGATGACGCCGCGCCAGTATGACGAGGGCGTCGGTCAGGAATCAACTTCCTTTACTACGATGCAACCGCCATCGGCCAGGCGCGCGCGATGATCTGATTGAATTCCACGCTCGCCGGCAATGTCCCATACAGATGATGGCTCTGATCGCCGAGTCGCGACGCGCAGAATGCGTCGGCCACATAGGACGGGCTGTGTCTGAGCAGGAGCGAACCCTGCAACGCCAGCGCCATCAGGCCGGTGATGCGCCGCGCCCGCAGCTCAGCATCTACTTGATCGCGCACCGCGTCGCGCATTTGATCAATCACTGCATCGAGCCGTGCATCAGCGCCGCGCGCACGTTCCACTTCTTCGATAAACGCTGGCCACGCCTCCGGCTCGCGTCGCAGCGCCCGCAGGACATCGAGGCAAATGACGTTGCCCGAACCTTCCCAGATAGACGAGAGTGGCGCTTCGCGATAGAGCCGCGCCATGATAGATTCCTCGACGTAGCCGTTGCCGCCCAGGCATTGCAACGCTTCGTAGACCATCGCCGGCGCGCGTTGACAAATCCAATACTTCAGCACGGCGGTGGCGAGGCGGGCAAAGACGCGGGCGCGAGGATCATCTCGACTCTCGTCGTAGGCGCGCGCTAGTCGTAACATGCTGACGGTCGCCGCTTCAACTTCAATGGCCAAATCGGCCAACACGTTTTTCATCAGCGGCTGCTCAATCAACAAACGTCCGAAGGCCAAACGATGCGCCGTATGGTGCATCGCTTGAGCCAACGCCTGCCGCATACCAGCGACTGAACCGATAATGCAATCGAGCCGCGTGTGATTGACCATCTCGATAATTGTGGCCACGCCGCGACCATCCTCGCCAACCATCCAGGCGAGCGCTCGATGGTACTCGATTTCACTCGACGCATTTGAGCGATTGCCGAGCTTGTCTTTCAATCGCTGGATGAAGAGCCGATTGCGCGTCCCATCGGGCAACCAGCGCGGCAACAAGAAACACGATAAGCCGTTGTCTGTTTGCGCCAGCGTCAAAAACGCATCGCTCATTGGCGCCGAGCAAAACCATTTGTGGCCGGTTAATTCATAGGCCTGCCCTGGCCCTGAGGCTCCAACTGGCACGGCGCGCGTGGTGTTAGACCGGACATCAGAGCCGCCTTGTTTTTCTGTCATTGCCATGCCGATGAGCGCGCTCTTTTTCTGCTCAGCAGGAATGAAGCGTGGATCATATTCAGTCGAACGCAGCCGCGGTTCCCAGATGGCGGCCAGCTCCGGTTGGCGACGCAGCGAAGGCACGCACGCAAAGGCCATCGAAAGCGGGCACTGCGTGCCGTTTTCCACTTGTCCAAACAGATAGAACATCGCGGCCCGCGCCACATGAGCGCCTGCCCGCGTCTCTTTCCATGGTAGGCAGTGCAACCCGTGCTCCATGCCAATTTTCATCAACTCGTGATACGCCGGATGGTACTCGACTTCATCAATCCGATGACCGAATCGGTCATGCGTTTTCAGCACCGGCGTATTCTTGTTCGCTTGAAAGCCCAATTCGATAAGATGCGGCGTGCCCAACAACGCGCCAAAGGCGCTGATCGTTTCACTGGCCCAACCGGCGCCTTCGCGTTGCACGCCTTCTTTCAAGGCGCAGTCCTGTTCAAAAAGATTGTAATTCTCCAGCTCGGGCGGCTGGTTCTGAACTTCGTGCGTTGCAATCAGCGATGATACTTGATGAGTCGTCATCAATGCCTCCTAATAAAATTGCATTGTGGATTGACCCGATTGCGGGTTGATCTCGTTGACGCCGATCTCAGTTGACATCGCCCAGATATACCACCGCGTCAGCCGCATCGGTTGACGCCAGATACGGGATCAACGCGCGAGGATAAAAGCGATATGAAGCAAGCGACGCCAACGGAAGCCACTTGACGCCGGTTTGCTGGGAATCGGCTGCTGCTCTCGGATTCGGTTCCTCTCCCGGCATCAATTCACACTCGAATATCAATTCGACTTGGTGCTGCTCGGCGTCTTCATCGGCGAATTCGTGATTCTTGCCGATGTAATCCCGCACAAACCGCAGGCGACCAACGCGCACATCGCAGCCGATCTCTTCGCGGCACTCGCGCCTGAGCGCGCTCACCAAATCTTCGCCATGCCGCTGGCCGCCGCCGGGCAGCAGGTACCATTCTCCGACTGGATCAACATTGACCGTCACCAACACATGACCGTCGCGCGTGATCAACGCGCGGGCAGCCGTGCGAATCGGTTTCTCTGCCGGCTCCCACATCATCAGCCTTGATGCTGAAAAATTCGGCATGCAGGCAGCAGCGTTGTGCTCATCACGGACAACAAGCCCAATCAATCCCACGCGCTCACGTCATCTTGAGCTGAATGGAACCAGCGCCGTCAGCTCGGATTCAACCCCTTCAGGCCGTTTGTCAATTCACCTCTGTTCAGCCCTTGGCTGGTAATCTCTATCGAACCGGATTCAACCCACTCAGGTTGCCTGTCAATTCACCTGCCGCTCACGACCAGCCCAATAGGGAGCGCGCAGTTCGCGCTTGAGAATTTTACCTGAAGCGTTACGCGGCAATGCCTCGACGAAATCTACCGATTTAGGCGCTTTGTAGCTGGCAATATGCTGTTTGGCGAAGGCAATCAGCTCATCAGCAGTGACTTCGACGCCAGCCTTTTTTACAACAATGGCTTTGACCGCTTCACCCCATTGTTCATCGGGCACGCCAATAACGGCGACATCGGCAACTGCCGGATGGTTGAACAGCACGTTCTCGACTTCTGCCGGATAGATGTTTTCGCCGCCGCTGATGATCATATCTTTGACTCGATCGTGAATGTAGAGATAGCCGTCTTCATCCAGGTAACCCGCATCGCCGGTGTAAAACCATCCGTCTCGGATAGCATGCGCAGTTTCTTCTGGCAAATTCCAATAGCCTTTCATCGTCTGAGGTGAGCGCGTGATGATCTGCCCAACCTGACCAACAGGAAGATCACGGCCTTCGGCGTCAACAATACGAATTTCCACCGTGCTGAACGGCTTGCCACAGGAACGCATCCGAGGAGTCCCGCTGGGATCATGATCCGCCGGCGGCAGGAACGTAATCGCGCCCGTCGTCTCTGTCAGTCCATAGACCTGGCCAAAACCGCAGCGGAAAACGTTCATCGCGCGGCGCAAGAGCTCCAGCGGCATCGGCGACGCGCCGTAGGAAATCAGTCTGAGGCTGGATAGATCGGTCTGCTCAATCTCCGGCGTCTGTAACAGAAACAGTATGACGGCTGGAACCAAAAACATCTTGTTCACGCGATGTCTAGCAACAGCTCGTAAAATCTCAACAGGAATCACCTCACGGAGGATCACATTCGTACTGCCGCCGTACAAGCCCACCAATCCGTAGCCGAGGCCGCCAATATGAAACAGTGGCATGCACACCAGATTGATGTCTTCAGCAGTGACCAATTGAAGCTCGTTGACGCCCGCTGAAACCAACGCTAACAAATTATCGCTGGTTAACTGCGCGCCCTTGGGTCGGCCCGTTGTCCCACTGGTGTACAACTGAACAACAACGTCTGAACCTGTCACGGTGACCTGCGGCTCATCCGAGCTTTGCCGCGCGCGCCAAGCTGCATAGGATTCCCAGGGTGTGGATGAACCTTCTAGCGCGATAATCTTCTGCACGGTGGGCCAGGCAGAACTCGTCTTGTTGACGATGTCACAGAAATCAGCTCCGACAAATAATAGACGCGCTTGAGCGTCGTTCAGAATGTACGTCACTTCTTGCGGCGCGAGTCGCCAATTGACGACGACCAGCGTCTGACCAGCTTTGGCGGCGCCAAACAGCAGCTCGAAGACCGCGTCCGTATTCTTGCTCAACACAGCCACGCGACTGGCCGGCGGCAATCCCTCACTGAGCAAGCCGTTGGCCACCTGATTGGCCCGACGGTCAAGCTCGGCATAAGTGGTTTGATTCCCCTCAAACCATAATGCGATTTGGTCAGCGCGTTTCATTGCGTGCACGCGCGTCAGCTCGGCGAGGAGTTGCACTTGTATACTGCTCATAGTGTTCCTCCACGAAATAATAATCAGCCATCAAAACCGGGCCAAACCGATCAACGTGCAGTCCCGACGGCTGAATCCTGATTGACGTTGGATGTCACCGCTCTGGATGATTGACCGCCGATTGCAGCCGGCGTCCTGACCTGGCTTGCCGATGCTCATCGAGTATGCCTCTGGCCAGCCAGCCGATGAGACCACCCAACAACGCAGCGATCAGCAAACAAACGATGATTTGACTTGCAATGTACCACATAACCGGGCTCCTTTTGACTGTGGCATCATTGTTCAACAACGACAATGCGATCGTAGACGTTCATCCCCGAACCAAGCAGCGACGCGGCACGCTGAATGACTTGATGCTTGACCTGGTGGCTCGGCGCTTGGCCACTGATTGTCACGCCGTATTCGCTAATCAACAGGCTCGGCGCATTGATATGGCTCAGCACGTCTGTCAGGATGGCCGGCACAGCCACGAGCCAATCAGGTTGCTCAAGACGACGGTTCACCTGAATCTTGGCGATGACACGGTCAGGTCCGACAACATCCTCGGCGCGTGTCATCAGGCTGGCACGGATTGTCTCGCTGGGCATGCGTCCTTCAAGCACCAACTGATCGTTCACAGCTCGGACATACAAGGCCGGCGCTGAGCCCACACTGATCAACGACGCGCCTGCTTGTTGCACGATCAGTGGCGCATAGTGCAGGCTCGTCCACACACACAGCAGGGCTAAGACGAAAAGACAGATCAGCAACAGAACCTTCTGGCTGACTATCCGTTCCCCCATAATCCCCTGTGATTCCGCTGCAGTTTGACGTTTCATTGTGGCGCGGCCCGAAACGGAAGTCAAACGCACGAACGAAAACTTCTCAGGCCAGCCAATGCGGCTCAGCGATGCGCATCAAAAACTGCGGCGCAGCAGGTACGAGAGTTTCACGAAAAAGGTACGACGATTGCGTTGAAACTGCGGCTCGAACGCGCCGGTGAACGGGTTAAACCCGTTGTAATTGATGTCATCGTTGTAACCGGCGTAAATGGCTGTGCCGGGATTCGGCGTCCAGCCGAAAAGGAACTGACCCCGCGCATTTGCCGTCAGCGTTTCATAATCAATGCGCGTCCGCACAAAGGTGAATCGAGTGAATTGATAGGTTGAGCGCCATGAGAAGATGTGCGTATCGAAAGCCACGCGTCTTGTATCATTGCGTGTCAGGTTGCTCCGCGTGTAGCCGAGCTCGGCGCTCCAGCTCTCCGAGGGTTTCAGTTCAAGCTCAGCTTCCAGATTGAATGCCCGACCTGGTCCGGGATCAAGCGAAGCCTTCGGATCAGCTAACGCAGCCGGACTCACGCGCGGGAATCGCCGACCGGCTCCAAAGTCGAAATCGAATTGATTCCAACTGTAGCCGACGGAGATCTCGCCATTGAACTTCTTGCTCGGATTCGACCTGAACGAAGCGGACACGCCGCGTTGATAGGCGGCGCGCTCGGCGTCAGGCCCAAAGAAAGCGCCCGCCTGCGTCGCGCTCCGTTTGGGCCCAAACTCTTCTTCAAACAGCCGCTCGTAGCCGACAGTGCCTCTCACGTTCACATTCGTGTTGCGTTGCAACCGAAGGTTGAAACTACTGTGAGTGCCCCAACTCTGTAGCCGGCCTTGAAAGTCGAAATCAGCGCTTAGGAAATTGCGCCACGATTTCTCGATGATCGTGGCCGTGGCATTCGGCTCTGAACTCAGTCGCAGCCCGGTCGTCCAATCATTGGTGTTGGTGCGCCGCGTGAACCCGACATCCGCTCGGTAATCCCGTGAACGGCCAAGCCCGTTGATGAACCACCCCAGATGACGAGCCGTGTAATCGTACGTCACCTGATAGGCCAGCGCGTGACCGTCACGGTAGACGCGCCGATTCGTGTCCGGATCATAAAAGAAGCGTCGCGACGTCGTGCCCAGCACTTGAAAGCCGAATACGGTCTTGTCATCAACCTTGAAGCGCCCGTCCAGCCCGCCCAGGTGATTATGTCGCTCGATGAAATTGTAACTCGTGCCGAGCAACCCGATTTCTGATTCACGGCCAATGTCTCGTTTCAACCGCAGCACGCCGATCGTGGCGTTTTTCCCCAAAAAGCGTTCGATGCGCGGGCGCAGCGCCGGATCATTGCGTTCGTCCTCGCTGAAGCTGCCAGGCGCGTTATCCGAAGCCAGCATAAGGCCAAACGTGTTTCGACCTCGCTTGCCCGTCAGCTTGACGGCTACATCGGGATCAATGATGCTGCGCGTATTGACGGCTTGCAGCGGCGATTGAAAAATTTCGACGCCTTCCAGAAAGAACGGTCGTTTCTCCGGATAGAAAATAGGAAATCGCTGATTGGCAGTGACGACGGTCTCATCGGCTTCGATTTGAGCAAAATCAGGATTAATGGCCGCGTCCAGTGTCACGTTAGGCGATAGACTGTACTTGACCGTCACGCCGAGATCGCCCTTGACAGGTTCATTGACAAACCGCCCTGAATTGGACAGTCCCGGATTGTTCGCTGAATCAGCCCCAGCGGCAGGGCGCACGCGCCGCCCCGTTTCCGAGAGCGTCAGGCTGGGCACGATTTCCAATGTGCGTTCGGTATCAATTTGCTCCAAGCCAACCAGCTTCGCCGCTTGGTTGAGCGTGCCGGTTCGATCGCGCGAGATCGGCAGCCACGAACTCAGCTCATCGTTGAACCGATCAATGTTGCGCACCACGTGAAAGCCCCACACTTTGTCTTGGCCTGCTTGGTAGCGCAGCGACTTGAACGGCACAGCCACCTCAACCGTCCAACCATCAGCCGTGATCTGCCCCTTTGACTCCATGACGATGTCCACTGTGAAATCCGGACCGCGACCTTCCGTAAAAATGCCGTCTTGCTGAATACCATACGGGTTGAACGCGAGCAGATAGGCGCGCCGTTGGTCGTTAAACGTGTCCAGATAGACGCGAACGTTATCTTCGCCGAATACATCATCACGCTGGGCAACTGTCGCGCGAATCTTATCAGGCTCGTCGAAACAGTAAAACGCCATGTACAGATGACGCGCATCGTAACCGAGGTAGACTTGCGTCGGCTTGGACGGCGCGATGTTGTCGCCGGGAGAAATCTGATAGAAATCCGTCAACACGACGGCCGTTTTCCACGCCTCATCATCCAGTCGGCCATCAATCGTCGGCGGCGTTTGGAAACGTGGCACGCGAATCGGTCGAGCCTTTTCTGGCGGCAGCACGATCACTGACCCGTCAGCCCGTCTGACTTCTCTGGTTTCTGATGCGCCGCGCTCCGGTGCCGCGTCAGCCGGCGCCGTCTGCGCTCCGACACCAGCCGGGGAGCACCATAGGGCAAGCAACACAACCAACGTGTTGACGACTCCTACTCGATATGGCCGGCTTGCCCTGGCCGCCCGCAACCTGCCACTCCACATAACCAATTTTTTTAGCCGGCTCATGGTAACAGCAGCTCCAGCAGCGTCGCCGGATTCAGGTACATGCCTTGCCAGCGCACACCTAAATGCAGATGCGGGCCGGTGACACGCCCTGTCGCGCCGCTCAACCCGATGATTTGTCCACGCGTGACGCGATCCCCTTCCTTGACGTTGAATGCAGACAAGTGCATATAGAGCGTCAGCAGGCCCTGCCCGTGATCTATCACCACGCAATTGCCCTCGAAGAACAACTCCTGGGCCAAGATGACTGTCCCGCTGTTCGTGGCGGCAACGGGCGTGCCGATTGATGCTTGATAATCCACGCCCTGATGAATGCTCTGACGCACACCATTAAATGTGCGCTGCGCGCCAAACACGGCCGTGATCGCTCCGCTCAGCGGCGCCGTGAAACGCCCTGACCACTGACGCTCGGCGGTGACGCGGTCAAACACGTCGCGCTTGAGCGCCTGTTCTCGCTTGACACGAGCCAGCGTCTCAGCGTCTAGCTCCGTGTACTTTCTGGGCACGGTCAACTTGCGAATCGGATAGTAGGCCTTGCCGACGGAGACCACCTGATCAAATTCCACACGCTTGCCTGTGATACTCACACCGGTCAAGCTCAACGTATATCGCCCCGGCTTGGTATCTATATCAACGCCGGCCACGCCATACCACGTCTGATTGTTCGGGTCCTCATCGAAGAAGACCGTCCGCCCAAACCAGCTTCCACGGAGCGATTTGAGTGGCTCAGCCGGCATCACACGAAACAGACATGGCGCTCCGTTGACTAACGTGGCCGGCTCCCAGCGAACAACTGGCGTGGCAGAAGGCTTCGCCTGCCACACAGCACCATTGAATCCTGGCACAACCAGTATGCCAATGAGCGCAACAATCAGTTTTTTCATATTTCATCGAAGCGACATGGCGCTCGCACCATGAGATCGTCAATTGTCGTTGCTGTCCTCATGCAGACAGCCGCAAGACGCCGCTCGCAATATGAGATCATAAATCGTTGTTAGCCTTTTTGTGAACCTGTTATTTGACCTCGCGCCGATTCTTCCATGAACTCTGCCGCGCTGCCACGATCACGCTCCGAGCCGCACATGCCTGCCGCCTTGCGCGCCGCCATATCGTGGTCGCCGACTGAACTTGGGTGTGCGTAATCGGACCGCGGCGGTAAGCAGATCATTGAGGGTGCAAGGCCATAAGAATTTGCCACATCGGCTTGCTCGCTCGCGCATGGACTGATGGTGAGCCGACTAAAATGTCGGCGTTGGTTGCGCTCCACTTGGTTGCCGCTATGATGAACC